>JAGZWV010000150.1 GCA_018378775.1 Collinsella sp.
GCCTGGACGAAGTCCGGGCCCGCGCCTTTAGACGCGAGCCCGGGGCCCGTGGGTTATACCCTAAGAGCAAACCACCCTTTTTAAGGGTGGTTCTGATTTAATAATCAATTGCTTAATTTTGATTAAGCAACAGGGTGCCAAAAATCTACCTGCGCGATAATCGCTTTTTGCGGTTACTTGCGCGTTTTGCACGCGCTTGAGCCGATTTATTAACGCGACATGAATCTACATACGCGTAGCTAGTATACAGACGAGTACAGGCTGTATTTATCGCGGCGATTTACGCAGATATGGCGACTGTAACGAACTAGTATGTCGCTGTATTTATTCCAGCAGTTCACTTGATCTGTGGTCAAGTGAGCGATTGCAACGATATGCCAACCAGGATGGGCTCCATACGAGGACGCCGCAGGGGTAATGGCGGGGGAGTGCAGCAGGCGCTCTGAGAGCCGCTGTATGACCCCATTTCTCCTCAACCCGATTACCTGTACAATGAACCTCGAATTGTTTGAGTAATCGCCAAAAGAAAAGCCCTCGCAGGATTGCGAGGGCTTTGCGATGAAAGAGATCAGAAGCAGAAAGCGGGGAGGACATAAAACGAGTCCGTCGCGCTGTAGCTGTAGCAAATACCGCCGCTTTGAACAAAGCGAAAGGATGTGGAGCTGCGCGGTCTCACGGAACGAGTCCAGTGGCTATAGCCTGATGCACCGGAATAGTTCGACCCCGTCACGCCCTTGGATTTGTAGCACTCGTACTGGATGCCGTCAGATTGCATATCCCCGTATACTTCGGTTGCCGAGAGCAGAAAAACCTTGTCGGTCGTCGCCGAGGGGGCACCGCCCCCGTTACCGCCAACGTTATCGGTTGTCTTTGTGACGGGTTTCACCTTTGACTGGAGCTCGCTGGGCAGGAGCAACCAGAGGTCACCGCTGTTGAGGCGGGTACGGAGCTCGGACTTATCCCAACCACCGGCATTGGTGTCCGTAGCGTTCATTCTCTGGCTACCCAAGGCAGAGTTGGTCGCCTCGAACGTCAAGCCTGCCATGCCGCTACCATCGGCCAAGTCGTCGTGGTTGATGCCGATGATACGGTACTCGAGCGTCTTGCCATTGGTCAGCTTCATCGAGAACTTGGTGCCGGCATCCATGGCGGCCTTGGCCTTGGCGTAGACGATAGACGATGTACCGTTCTTGGCAATGTCTTTGGCAACCGCCTCCTGCTCGTCGAGGGTCCAGTCCTTCGCGTCCTTGGCGATGGCCACCTGGACGGCCGCGGAATCGGCGCCTGCGGAGCCGCCACCGGACGCGCCTCCCTCGACGCCGCCGACCGTCCCATTGTTCACCGTGTTGCCGACCAGGTTGAACTGGTTTCGGATGGCTCCGGCCACGCCGGGTCCCGCGAACACGATGACCAGGCCGATGACGGCAATGATCAGGACGTACTCGATAATTGATTGCCCTCGGAAGCGGGTCGTTTCAGGAGCGACCCCCCGAAGGTTAATTGCCGCTGCATGCATATGCGGCTCCCTTCACTCGGGGTTTGCAATACGAGCCGAGCGTAGGGCTATTCCAAGTATTTGCAACGGTCTTGCCGCTGCTGTTAGCGCCGGGCGATTTTAGCCGCTAATAGTCAAACTATTTTGACCAATCCCGGTCACCGAATAATGGCCACCGTGCCTCCCCGCCGCCACTACGCT
>JAGZWV010000036.1 GCA_018378775.1 Collinsella sp.
GTTTGATTACCAGTTAGATCGACACTGCTCCAAAACTCTTTAGTCCGCGATTTAGCGATGATATTGGTTTGATTACCAGTTAGATCGACACTGCTCCAAAACTGTTTTGCGTGGTAGCGCATGGTTTTCGCGGTTTGATTACCAGTTAGATCGACACTGCTCCAAAACCCGACTACCAGATGTTCGCCATCCTTGCGCGTTTGATTACCAGTTAGATCGACACTGCTCCAAAACTGCCCCTTAAGCTACGGCTTAAAGACGTTGGTTTGATTACCAGTTAGATCGACACTGCTCCAAAACCAGACTACCAGATGTTCGCCATCCTTGCGCGTTTGATTACCAGTTAGATCGACACTGCTCCAAAACCATTGGAGCAAATTCCCTACTGCGACGGGACGTTCAATCTAACCGGTCAGTTCTTTCAATGCTCTAAAAACTGCAGGTCAACCGTTAGTTTATGTTCATGTCCGTAAGACATGGTATCTTTTTTATTCTCCAGGAGCAACAAACTCAACTTAAGGAAAAACACGTGGTCATAGAGCATTTGCAGCTCATTTTCCGTCAAAAAAGTTTTGAGATTTACGAATACGATTGTCTTTCTGCAGCCAGCGTCAAGAGCAAATGAAAGGAAATTCAGCAGATTATCAAGGAACGATTTATCTTCTTGAGGCGCTGCACCAAATCCTAAAAACTTGAGGTAGCGCTTCAAATCCCATTCTAACCCAAACCCCAAATCGGCATTAAAGCCAAGGTTCAATCCGCCTAAACGCAGCTTTATTGCACGCTCAGCCTCTTCCACCTGCATACGCAGGTCTTCGTCTTCAAGAAACTCGCGCTCAACCTTCTTGGTGATTGCGGTCATAAACGCACGGTCATCCCATGGAAGGTTCAAAACATCAGGCACTACCATCAGTGCGCTGCCGGGCTTAATCTCCTCATCGTCTTTCCAAAGGGAGTAAGGTTCCATCGCCTGACGCCCCAATCCGTTTTGCAAAGAAGTTACAATCCGCGCGAACAGAGCAGAGTTTTCGACTTGCAAAACCGATGTCTCCCCTGCTGTTAGCTCCACCGGGTGTTCAAGTCCCGAAAACACGAGCTTCATAAAACCAGAAGCTCCTCCATCGTGTCTATCTCCTCATGGGCCTCGCGGTTGCCCGTGATGTACTCCATGGTCGAAAACTGAGACTCAGTCACGCGCAGGACCTGCACGAGGCCGGACGGCGGACGATGCTTCCTAAGTCTTTGTACTGCGCTTCCCGCCGCCCCATCATTAACAACAAGCTTTGCATACACGGACTCCTGGAGCATAAGATAGCCATCTTTAAGAAGAAACTTGCGGAACACGCGGTAGTCTTTTCTCTGCGCGGGAGTATCGACGGGCAAATCAAAAAAGACAACAAGCCTCATATATCTGATCCTTTCCCTGATACTCATACGACCTCAAAAGACTCGATTTCGTCCACCGACAACTTTCGATCAAGTGCCTTGAAGCAGTCAGCAACGTACAGAGAGATTACGGAGCCCACGCGATATGTGCCGCCTCGATATGCAATCCCTTGATTGAGCATGTCAACCAAAAGCAGCTTTGTCTCCTTAGAGAACTCGCCGTCAAAGTTGTCAAACACAATACGGTCTACAAGAGGCCTAAACGGCTCCATAAAATCACAGCTCAAGTTGAACTGGTTGAACTCATTTCTGTGGCAAATCCCCGCCTGCGTAAGGTATCCACGCGCCGCAATCTCGCGATTGACACTCGATAGCAGAATCGCATAGCCGTAATTGAGAGCAGCGTTCAGAGGCGTGTCGTCATCCCTCGAGAAGGACGAACCAAACAGAGAGCTGAAATACAATCGGGCTGCATGTCCTTCGCGATTCGTCGTATCACCCGAGCGCACCTCGGCAACAATGCTCTTCAGCGTCTCGCCCTGCTCCTCGCGCGCACGGGCGTGGAGTACATCGGATTGATGCTTGATTTTGTCGCGCACGATTCGTTGCCATACGCGCTTTTTGATCGGTTCGCCCCACTCAAGCTGTTCTGCAATACGCTTACTGGTGTTATGTGCTCCGTATAGTGGTAAATATTGCCCAATGGGGTCGCGCTTCTCGTCAGAAACGACAAACGCGACCTTTGCCTTGGCAAGCTCCGAGAGCAGATAAGCGCTTATGAACACTTGGTTTGTCTGAAGGACGACCGACGAAATCTCCGAAAGGTGGACTTTCGCCGTGTCGTCCTCGCGGCGGACAACCATGTAGCCGCCCTTGTACTGCAATTTGCAGGGGCTTGAAATGACGATATTCCTAAAGCCCGACACGGGTCCTTCTCTCGAACATGCCTGTTACGGATTGGTCAACAATAAAGAATGTGACTTGTGGATCGTTCAACAACTTAGAGAATACGATGCTCATATGACCCGCCTTAGAAGGACCTCCCACCATCGACAAATCAACGATTCGATCGTTACCATTTACGAGCGCAATAAGACCGGTAAGCAACTTTTTCCTCTGCTCAGCAGAAAGGCTCACGTACGCCCCATCAAACCTGCCCAGATTTAGCTGCATCGACAAACGTTTATTAAGAGTGAGCAGTGATTGATCAATGCCTAGCCAAATGGTATTTAGCTCAGCGATAGCATCAGAAGTTGGCATCTCGTCAGCAAATAGCAGGGCACTCATCTCATCCTGAGAAAACGCCAGTTGAGAGCCCGATCTGACCTCCTTTGCGCCAGTAATAATCAAACGGTCTCCATCAACCTCAATCAGCTGTTTCTTGTAGATCTTCGACCTCGTGATACCGACGTATTCCAAACCCTCCTTCTCCGCAAGCCCCCTCGCATACTCGCCGAGCGCTGCCGAGTCGCCCTCGATGCGCGCCGCGAGCCACACGGGAACCTGAGAGAACCGGAATACCGGTTTCCCCTTCTTTTTTGCCTCATAGATAAAGAAGTACGCAAACTGCTGGCTCGAAAAACCACCGTATTGCTTGGCGTCGAGCCCCTGCTTGGTCGACAACTCAAGCTTTGCGCCCATCTTGGGATCACGCGGCGAGTAAATCGTTGCCTTCCAGAACGCGCCCGTATCCTCCTGCGGCATCCTCGAGATGTAGCACTGGCGATAGTTGAGCGCGCGGCGAATGCCCTCGACCTCCGCTGCCGCGTTCCAGCCGTCCGGAAGATACTTTCCCCTATAACGCTTGACCTTGTCGTCCTCGGTCCAGGCATCGTCAAAGACCTCGCCCGTCTCGGGGTCAAAACCCGCAGTCATAAAGCTATTGACGACAAATCCGGCAGACCCAGGCATGCGATGGGTTTTCTTAAACAGCTCGGACTGCTCGCGCACGTACTTCTTAATCACATGCGAGTAGCCGATGGGGTTCTCGTACATTCCGGGATGACGCATCTGGATAAACAGACCCAAGCGACATGCCAGATAGGCATCGTGCGCATGATGGAAATCATTGGCTTCGCGGCATTTGACCAAGCCAGCTGCCTCACGAAGGTTGTGCGATACGCTCGCCTTAACGGGAACGATCTTAGTTCCCTCGTCGGCATAACGCGCCTCAAGCAACGCCTGCGCCATCTTGACCATCTGGCTCGTCTCCACGAGCTGGCGCGCGACAAAGCCCTTCATGGCATTCTCGTTTATGGAAGACCTCAGCAGGTTGCGATACTTTTTATCGCCAATAAGCTTCGCCTGATGCAGCTGCTTCCACGTCTCGCCCATCTTCCAGCGAATGCTCTTATCAATCAAAAGCTGGTCGGTCTTGTGCTGGTTCTCCTCGCGGTACACCAGCGCCTTGTTTTCGAGGCTGTCGTCCTTAATGTAGGCGCGCGGAATGATATGGTCGACCTCGTACTCGCCCGAGCCCGCCATAAGCTTATTGAGGTCGATAGCGCGGCCAGAATACAGGCATTTTCCGTTCTGCATCAAATAAAGGGTCAGGCGCTCGTCAAGGTCCACATTAGCTGCCTTGAGCTCCTTGAAATCGTCCATAACGGCCAGGTCACCGCCCTCGGTCTTAAACGCCTTGAGCGCATCCTCGATGGCGTCCCAGCGCTTCGTGGTCCGCTTGCCCTTCTTCTTTTCGTCCTCGTCGCGTGTCACCTCAACAAAAACGTTGGCCGGCGCGTGCCCCGCAATCTTTGCGATTTCGTCAACAATGCGAATCGCTTGATTCAAGCTGCGACGAATCGCCGGAGATCCGGGGAGCTCATTAACGCCTAGTGACTTCTCATGTTCGGCGTAGTATTTGCGATTATGCTCATCCACTTTTTCCTGGAAGCCCAACGTATTGTCGTGGAGAATCTCCATCATCACCATGGTCTCGCCCAGGCGCCGCTCGGAGCTGGGGTTTCCCTCTCGCAGCACGTCCATGATGCTCATAGAGCGACCAGCTTGCGTATCAATCCTAATACCCGTCAGGAACTTCTCCGACAGACGCCCCCAACCAGTCAGGCGCTTTTTACAGATCTTTTTAATCTGCTCGGCATCGAGCATTCCGTTGCCACTGGGGCCAAACTCATCCTGCAGTTTTTCCTTAAGGATCGAGCGGTCCTCGAACAACGTGTTCCAAAGAATAATCTTCTCGATAACCGGATACTCGGCACGGCTCAACTCGTCCACACCAAAGATGTCCTTGGCAAAGAAGATGTACGAGCCCATCTTTGATTCAAGACCGCTCTCACCCTGGCCGCCACGGACAACCGGATTTGTCGCGTCGCCCTCTTTTACAAGCCAGTCGGCAATCATCGTGTAGGTAACGCGACGCTTTTTATGGAAAAGCTCATGGACAATGCCTTCGCGTTGCGCGGCATCCAGGCGTTGCCAATCGTCACCATCTTCGGACCAGCGAACGCCATTGAGTTCATTCAGAACGCAAAACTCCTCATAGAGCAGAGACTGCTTGGGAAGTACCTCCTCGCCAGCAAGATAAGTGCAATCACCCGTCATACGCAGGATAAAGTTCTCTGCGCTCTTATTCTTATCGATCACGGTATCCCAGTTCCAAGGCGTGATCGTCGCATCTTCCATGCCGGGCTTGCGCTCGGACCACTGGAATCGATGGTTGCCATGTTTGTCCTGGGCAGCATTTTTAGGCGTCAGCGGTCCCACATAGTACGGGATACGGAACGTGACCAGACTCTCGATCTTCGCAGCCTCGTCCTTAAGGAACGGATAGAAGCGACCCTGGTTTTTGAGAATGGCCTGCAGCTCCTCAAGATGCAGCTGATAGTAGATGGCACCGTTATCACTCGTCTTAAGGCGACGTAAAAAGCGTTGTTTGTCGAATGCGTCCATCATGGCGATATAGCGCTCGTCCGTCTCCGCGCCCGTTCCCGCAAAGAGCTTCTTTACGGATTTAGCGAAGTCATCGTAAGACAGTTTATGCAGATCATACGCGGTGTAACCCTGCGCCTTAGAGGCATCGTAGTCGCGCGAGGGGTCATCGCTATTCGAATCATGATAGGTTGCGCCGCGGAAGAAAGACTCATATGAGCCGGGAGCATATTCGCGAACCAAAGTCTTGAGCCGATCAAGATCATTCGCGTAACAATTGTATTTTTCGATCATGTTGACCGAGATAGTCTGGCCCTCAGCATAGGACAAAAGCCCCTGCAGCACGTAAGCAGAGTAAACACCGCAAACGGACTCAAGAAGCTCGACGCAGTCATCGGGACATGCGGCCTGCAGCGCTTCTAGCTTCTCGTCATCCGAAAGCGCGAGCTTAGTTGCCTCGCATTCAAAATCGCCAAACACGTCTTTGAACTCACACTGAAGGCCAACGACAGCGTTCGACAAAGCCTTTGCCAGCTTTTTATTCGCAGCCGCATCCGCAGTGTCCACTTTTACAAGCGCCTGAATGTCTTTTGCCTTTTGCGAACGAGAAGACCTCTCGTCAGCCAAAATCTTCGCTACAGAGGGTTCATCAAGCTTCGCGAGCTCATATTCTCTCGATTCGCACCATGCCTTCAGAGCACCATTGAGGTTCTTAAGAGCATCCGACGTCTTCGCCGTCTTTGCCGTCAGCTTCTCTCCCTGGCGCAAGAAGTTACCGCGATGCTTAACGATGTTATTGATCGCAAGATACACCAGGCGAAGATCGGCCTGCTCATCGGTGTCCATAAGGTAAGCGCGCAGATGATAGATGGTCGGGAAACGATCGTAGTAATCGGTCTTGGTGAAGTCCTTGGTAAAAATCGGGTCGCCTTCGATGGTTCGCGACTGATTGAGTCGCATGAAAAATCCAGGGTCGACCTCGCTCATCGCGGGCTCGAACAGCTTTTGCAACAAGTCGAGGCGCCAACGACGGCGCACGTAACGGCGGCGCTGCCCACGATGAACGCGCGCCTCGGACGCCGGCTGCGCGCTATCGAACAAACGACTGCCCCACGTTGGCTGCTTCTTAAAATGCAGAAGCTTGCCCTGGGCATCGGTCACCGCCCAGCCAACGGAGCCGGTTCCCATGTCAAGGCCGATATTGTAGTCGCCAGAGTAGTTTCTTAAATTCATGTCGACCAGCCCTTCCGCGCTGTGTTACAGTTGCCTTGTCGATTACCAGTTACATCGACACTGCGAGTCAAAATACGGCTTTGCCAAAAATGCCTTCTTTTGAAGGCGTCCCGTAGGGGACAATTTGACTTGCCAGAGGGGTTCCATTCGGGACCCCTCTTTTTTTGATACTACTACCGCATACGGACATTTTTTAATAGCTATCGGCAAACGTAATGTTGCTCAACGTTTGCGCTGTGAGCATGTGTGTTTAATGGAGTGCCTGCGGGTCCTGTCGCCGCACAAAAACGGGGCGGCCCGCACCCCTGCGGGCCGCCCCGTGCCCCTAGCTATCGCGTCGTAAGACTAACCGGCACCACTCCCCTACTTCCCAAATAGCGCACCCAGCAGACCGCGGCGCTTGGGCTTTTCCTCTCGGTAGGAACCCTCGGCTGCGGCTGTAACCTGCCGCGGTTGCTCGTCACCTCCACGACGCACGATCTGGTATAGGAAGGGCGATTTAGCGTATTTGACCTCGATGGGCGTGGCGTGCACGGTGCTTTCGCTCGACAGCATCACGTTGGGATTGAGCGGTGCCACCACATGCGTCTCGCGCTTGTCGCTAAACACCACCGCGGCCGCGCGACCCGTCTGGCCGTTCACGGCAATGCGCACCTGCTCGCCGTCGCGGCCATCCGACGCCGGGCGATCGACAAAGTAGACCGGTACCATCACCAGGCCGTCCTTATGTTTGCGAGCCTTGCGCGCCCAAGCGCGGATGCTCTTTTTATTGAGCCCCAGCACCGCCTCGGCATCGTTGCCGGCAATATCGAGCGCCAGCTTATCAATGACCACCTGGTCCTTGGTGGACGCATCGACTGAGACAACGCGGAAGTCGCCTTCCTGCATGGCCGGATCAAACGGCCCCACCTTGCCAAAGTCCCACGGCTCCAAAATGCCCATAAGGCGAACGTCCAGGTAGTTTGCCCGCGGATACGCCCAGTCGAGCACCTCGTAGTACACCAAGGTCTCCTTGCTCAGCCCCTTGCCTGGGAAGGACGCCATCATGCGCAGGTCCGCGAGCGCCATGGGGAAGTAGAAGAGCATCATGTCATTTTGAATCGCGTCCTCCACGTCATGCCCAGCAAAGGCGTCGGGGTACTGGCGCACCAGCTGCAGCGCGTTGGCACGTGCCTGCTGCGGTGAGATTTCGCAGGGAATACCCTGCTCGGGTACATACTCCGCGCCAACGCCCATGGTCAGGCGCTTGCTAAACGTCCCTGGCTTAAGCAGGTCGGCAACGCCGATCTTGTTGCCGCACGACGGGCACTCAAACACGCGCTGGGTCGACTCGCCCTCAAAGGATGCGCCGCAGAAGGGACAGGGAATGCTCACATGCGTGGCCTCTTGGAACTCCTGCGCCGTTCCGCGATCTTCCCACAGCAGATGCTCCAGAACCGACTGATTGCGCCAGTACGAATTGAAGAAATACCAGTCCGGGTCCTCTGGGCGCTCGAGCTGCGAGACGTGCGTGAGCTTGAGCAGCCCGTCAACCACCGTCAGCGGCGTATGACGAATGCCCAAGGCGCTCTTGGGCTCCCCGGCGTCCGCTTGCCACGGAATAACCGTTTCGCAATAGGCGCACTCAAAGCTGCGCTTTGCCTGGTGCGAATACATGGGGCCGCCGCAGTTTTGGCATTTAATGGCAAACATCTCGTCCATGGATACATCCTCCTTTGCACAGGGCTGTCGACATTAAGTATGTCGGGCAGGCAGGCACATGCCCATACCCATGTGGCCCAAAATGGAGCAATCGGTCGAACGGGAAGGCGCAGTGAACTCGAAGGCGCGCGGGCAGTCGCCCCCTCCGCCTCGCGCCCGTTAGCGCCGGCAGACCATTGCTGCATTTTCTGAGCACCGGCGCACGGCGCGCCCATGCGAGCTACACTATCCCCTTAACAATGATTGTGAGGACGATCGCCATGCTATTTGTAAATCGGCTGGTACATACGCTTGTTCCCGGCAGCGAGGGCGAGCCGGTCGATACCTCCTGCCGCACCAACGCGGGCTTTGCCGCAAGCCTCATTTGCATTGGCCTCAACATCACCCTGTGTCTGGCCAAGGGCATCGCGGGCCTGCTCGCGGGCTCCGTCTCGCTCATCGCCGACGCCTTCAACAACCTCTCCGACGCCTCGAGCAACATCGTGAGCCTGCTCGGGTTCCGCCTTGCCAGCCGCCCGGCCGACGAGGGGCACCCCTATGGCCACGGCCGCTACGAGTACCTCGCCGGCTTGGTTGTCGCCGTTCTCGTTTGCGCCGTCGGCATCAACCTGATCCTGGAGTCGGCCACCAAAATCATCAAGCCCTCCCCCACCGTGTATTCGGCGCTCTCCATGGCAGCCCTTGTCCTGTCCATGCTCGTCAAGTTTTGGATGGCCGCGTTCAATCGCACGCTGGGCAACCGCATCGATTCCGAGACGCTTATCGCCACGGCGCAGGATTCCAAAAACGACGTCATTACCTCGGCCTCGGTCCTAGCCGCAGCGCTTATTTCGCAGACGACCGGCTTTGACCTCGACGGCTGGGCGGGCCTGGGCGTAGGCATCTTCATTTGCATAAGCGGCCTGGGGCTCGTCCGCGACGCCATCAGCCCGCTGCTGGGACAGGCACCCGACCCCAAGCTCGTGCAAGCAATTCGCGACAAGATCATGTCGTATCCGCAGGTGCTGGGCACGCACGACCTCATGGTGCACGACTACGGCCCCGGCCGCCAGTTTGCCAGCGCACACGTGGAAATGCCCGGCGAGGGCGATGCGTTTGAGCACCATGAGATTCTGGACACCATCGAGCACGATATCAAACGGCAGATGGGCATCGGTATCACGCTGCACTGCGACCCTATCGCCACCACCGGCGACGACCTGCGCGGCTGGGTCAAGCGCGGTGTAGCGCAGATCGACCCCGCGCTCTCCATCCACGACCTGCACGAGCACGACGGGTTCGTTTCGTTTGACCTGGTGCGTCCCGACGGCTTTGACATATCCGACGAGGAGCTGCTGGAGCTCGTCACGCGCATCGTGCACGAGCGCCGGCCCGATGCCTCGTGCGTCGTCACATTTGACTCGGGCTTCAGCTCACCCGACCGTCCGGCCGAGCAGTTGTAGCCCGCTTAACAGCTAGTTTCCCTGCGCGCCCGAGATGCCGTTTTGCAGGGCATCCCAGGCGTTCGTTGCCATATCGCCCAGGCTCTGCGCGGTATCGCCGAGATTCTGAGCCGTGTCACCCAGCTCTTGGGCCTTATCCCCAAGCTCCTGTGCCTTGTTGCTCAAGTCCTCCAGCGTATTGGAACTCGAGCTGTCGGTACCGCTTTGGCCGTCGGACGAGTTGCCCGAGCCATTCTTGTGCGTGAGTTGAATTTCGAGGTTGCCGTTGTCGTTATAGTAGGCAGAAGTAACGACCCAGTTGGAATCGACGACGGGCGTTGAGCCATCATCAGTCAGGACCACGGCATTCGAAAGATCGGCGCCGCGCGACTTGAGGATCTTCTTGGCGTTGGACCAGTACTGCCCCGGAATATCGCTCAGATCGACGGTGCTAGACGAGGCGGACTCGGTTTGTTCGGCAGCGGTATCGGCCGTTGAACTCCCTCGCTTGTTGAGCATGCCCGACACGATGGCAAACACAACCGACAGCGCAAAGAAGATCGCCAGCACGATGAGGATCTTCTTGATCACGCTCGACGAACGCGACGGCTTCTCTTCCTCGTCCTCGCCATATTGCGGAATCGACTTGGGGTACTCGCGATACGGCTCGCGCGACTCGTAGCGAGGCTGCGCCGTGCGAGGCAAATACGTCGTCTGCTGAGGCTGCGGAATGGGATTCTGCGGCAGGCTGTCATAGGAATTCGGCGTCGAGGCAGCATAAGAATCCTGCGGCGCGTAATCAAACGGATCCGGAGCTGCGTTGCCATAGGGGCCTTGCGAAGATGCAGCGTAAGAATCCTGCGCCGTGTCGCCATAGCCCATAACCCGGGTGGGCTCGGCAGAAGGCTGCGTCGCGGCGGGGTCGGTATAACCGGGGTTGGGAACAACGCGGGTCGCATCGGCGCTATCGCCAGCCTGCGCGGAACCGTAGCCGCCCATCACGGTTGTCTTGTCCTGATCCATGCAACGATTCCTTTCCGTCGCGCGTGAGCAACAAGTTATCCATGCATTCTACCCGCGCAAAAGCCTATGATGGGCAGAGTCCGTCGGTATCTACAAGACATGCGCGGGCCTAAGAATCAAAAAGCCCCGCCGTGCCTTGTGGGCGCGGCGGGGCGGGCTAGCAGCTATGGACAGCAGGCTTAGAACAGGCCGGTGATGTTGCCGTCGTTGTCGACGTCGATGTTTTCGGCCGCGGGCACCTTGGGCAGACCCGGCATGGTCAGAACACTGCCGGTCAGCGCGACCACAAAGTGGGCGCCGGCAGAAACCTTGAGCTCACGCACGGTGATGCGGAAGTTCTCGGGAGCGCCCAGGGCCTTGGCGTTGTCGCTAAAGCTGTACTGCGTCTTGGCGACGCACACCGGCAGGTTGCCAAAGCCGTTCTCGCGCAGCTCGGCGAGCTGGCGCTTGGCGGCCGGCGTAAAGTCAACACCGTCGGCGCGGTAGACCTTGGTGGCAATGGCCTCGAGAGCGTCGGCCACATCGGCGCCGTCCTCATAGGCAAACTTGAGCTCGCTCGGCTGTTCAATCAGACGCATGACCTCATCGGCCAGGTCGAGCGCGCCCTCGCCGCCCTTGGCCCAGACCTCGGAAAGCTTAACGTTGACGCCGAGCTTCTGGCATTCGGACTCGATGAGAGCAAGCTCGGCCTCGGTGTCCGTCGGGAAACGGTTGATGGCGACCACGCAGGGCAGACCATAAACGTTCTGGATGTTGTCGACATGACGCAGCAGGTTGGGCATGCCAGCCTTGAGTGCCTCGAGGTTCTCCTCGTTGAGGTCGGCCTTGGCGACGCCACCGTTGTACTTCAGCGCACGAGCGGTCGCGACGACCACGACGGCGCTGGGGCGAACGCCCGTCATGCGGCACTTGATGTCGAGGAACTTCTCGGCACCCAGATCGGCACCAAAGCCGGCCTCGGTAATGGCGACATCGCCAAAGCGCATCGCCATACGCGTGGCCATGATAGAGTTGCAGCCGTGGGCAATGTTGGCGAAGGGACCGCCGTGGACAAACGCGGGCGTGCCCTCGAGCGTTTGCACCAGGTTGGGCTTGAGCGCGTCTTTAAGCAACGCGGCCATGGCACCCTGGGCCTTAAGGTCGCGGGCACGGACGGGCTCGCCGGCAAAGCTATAGCCGACGACAATCTCACCCAATCTTTCCTTGAGGTCGCTGATGCTCGTGGACAGGCACAGGATTGCCATGACCTCGGAGGCAACGGTGATGTCGAAGCCATCCTCGCGCGGTACTCCCTGGGCCTTGCCGCCAATGCCGTCGATAACATGGCGCAGCTGACGGTCGTTCATGTCGACAACGCGCTTCCAGGTGATGCGCTTAACGTCGATGCCGAGCTGGTTGCCCTGCTGAATATGGTTGTCGAGCATGGCTGCCAGCAGATTGTTGGCGGCACCGATGGCATGGAAGTCGCCGGTAAAGTGCAGGTTGATGTCCTCCATGGGGATGACCTGAGCCCAACCGCCACCGGCGGCACCGCCCTTCACGCCAAACACGGGACCGAGCGAAGGCTCGCGCAGGGCCACGGCGCTCTTGACGCCGCGACGGCGCAGGCCGTCGGCCAGGCCGATGGTCGTAGTGGTCTTACCCTCGCCTGCGGGTGTGGGATTGATAGCGGTCACGAGGACAAGCTTGGCCTGGTGATCAGTTGGCTCGTTGAGCAGGAAATAGTCGACCTTTGCCTTGTCAAAGCCGTACGGAATCAGATGCTTAACGTCGACGCCGGCGTTCTTGGCCACCTCGGTAATAGGCAGCGGCGTAACAGAACGTGCGATTTCGATGTCAGTAGGCATGGGCGGTCCTTTCGTTACCGGATGAGAAAAAGACCAATCCAGCATAACACGCGCGCGCAATAGTAAAACGCCCGTAACCGACGAACGGCGATATGTTTACCCGATGCCCAGCGATAGCCTACAGATGCGCTAAAACAAGCCCATTCCTACAGGGTCGGTTCAATACCCAAATGCTCGAATGTGCGAAGGGTTGCCTGGCGACCCTGCGGTGTACGAATCATCAAGCCACACTGCAGCAGATAGGGCTCATAGACATCCTCGAGCGTACCCGGGTCCTCGCCCACCGCGCTGGCAAGCGTCGTCAGGCCCACGGCACGGCCGGAGAACGTCTTGGCAAGCGTCTCCAAGATGCGAATATCCATCCAGTCCAGGCCGAGCTCGTCGATCTCGAAGAACTCGAGCGCCTGCCGGCAAATATCGAGCTCAATAGGACCGTTGCCGCGCACCTGCGCATAGTCGCGCACGCGTTTGAGCAGACGGTTGGCAAGACGCGGCGTACCGCGCGAGCGCGAGCCGATCTCGAGCGCGCTGGGATGGTCGATCGTCACACCCAGAATGGTCGCCGAGCGTGTCACAATCTGGGCGAGCTCCTCGACGGTGTAGTAATCCAAGCGATACGAGATGCCAAAGCGGTCACGTAGCGGGCCGGTCAACATGCCCGAGCGAGTCGTTGCCGCCACCAGCGTGAACTTGGGGATATCCAGGCGAATCGAGCGCGCCGCCGGACCCTTGCCGATCACGATATCGAGGGCAAAGTCCTCCATCGCAGGATACAGGACCTCCTCGACCGAGCGGTTGAGGCGGTGGATCTCGTCGATAAACAGCACATCACCCGGCTGCAGGTTAGTCAGGATGGCCGCCAGGTCGCCGGTGCGCGCGATGGCCGGACCGCTCGTCGTCTTGATCTGAGCGCCCAGCTCGTTGGCGATAACCGTAGCCAGCGTGGTCTTGCCCAGACCCGGAGGGCCCGAGAAGATCACGTGGTCGAGCGCCTCGCCGCGGCTCTGCGCGGCCTCGATCAGCACGCGCAGGCTCTGCTTGATATGCTCCTGGCCGCAGTAGTCATCCAGGCGCTGGGGGCGCAGGGTACGGTCGACATCAAGGTCCTCGGGCGTCAGCTCCGAGCCCACCATGCGCTCGCCATGCGCCATGGATGCCGCCGGCGAGTTGCCGGGCGTCGCCCACAGGTCCTGAGAGTCATCGGCTTCCCACATCACGCATCCATTCCGAGTCGCTTAAGCGCCGCGCCGAGCAGATCCTCGACACGCATATCCTGCCCATCATACCCGCTCAGGGCAACATCGGTCTCCTGCGGGCTAAAGCCCATGGAAAGGAGCGCCGCACGGGCGTCATCGATCGCCGAGGGAGCGGCGAAGGGACCCGGCATCGCAACCTGGCCGGGAATCACGTCGACCGGCACAAAGCCCTTGTCCTTGGCAAAGGTGCTCTTGAGCTCCAGGATCAGACGCTGCGCAGTCTTTTTGCCCACACCGGGCACCTTGGCCATACCCTTGTCATCCTCGGCCATTACCAGGGAATACAACTGGCCCACGGTATAGGTGGAAAGCACGGCGAGCGCCAGGCGCGGACCGACGCCCGAGACGGACACAAGCCGATCGAACATCGTGCGCTCGTCCTTGGAGGCAAAACCAAAGAGCGTCATGGCGTCCTCGCGCACCTGCATACGGGTATACAGGCGAACCTCGCCGCCGGGCGTCGGCAACGTGGCCGCAGTGCTACCCGAGATGCCGAGCTCAAAGCCCACGCCCGATACATCGACAACGGCCGAGCTCATCGTTGCCTCGACAAGCGTTCCATGGAGCTGGGAGATCATCAGTATCCGGTTCCTCTCTGTTGATAGAACTCGCCACCGGTAAGCGCCCGGGTGCGGCTGAGGTTTACGTGGCAGATGGCGCAAGCCAGGGCATCGGCGGCATGGTCGGGATGCGGGTCGTGATCGAGCTGCGTGAGCGTACGAACCATATACGCGACCTGCCGTTTGTCCGCGGCGCCGGTACCCACAACAGCCTGCTTAATCTGCATAGGCGTGTACTCGCCAATCTCGAGCGCGCATTCCGAAAGCGCCACGAGCGCGGCGCCGCGGGCATGCGCCGTGGGGATGGCCGAGCGGACGTTGGCGCCAAAGTAGATGCTCTCGATAGCAGCGGTATCGGGTCTATAACGCTCCACGACGCCCTTGAGGTCGCGGGCGATATGCGACAGGCGCACCGCGAGCGGGCTGCCCGCGCTGGTCTCAATACAGCCGTAGGCACGACAGCGAACCTCTCCGCGCCGTTCCTCGATAATCCCCCAACCCGTATGGGCCAAACCGGGGTCGATACCCAAAATGACCAAGCCAACCTCCCCTCGCCACAAGCACAACGCAAGGCAAAGCCCCGCACATCATTCACGAACGTCTGTTCTAGAATAACACAACGGGGCAAAGATGCTTAGTTGAAGTGTCAGGGTTGGGAGCGAATCCCACCCCATAGTTAGTTCTGCGAGAAGAACGGAAACTGTCGGGGATCCATCGGCGGTTGCGGCATCGGCGTGCCCTGGGACCCGCCTTGCGGTCCACCCTGGCCGCCCATCATCTTATCGATGGCGTCCTGGACCTCACCCTCAAACTTTTTCATGCCCTCATGCAAGCGACGCTGGCCGTCCTCGGAGCGCAGCTCCTCCATCTGCTCGGGCGAAATACCCAACAGGTCACCCAGTATGCCCATCATCTCGCCACGCATGCGCTCGCTTGTATCCTCGTCGGCAAAGCGGTTCACCTCGGTGCGCGCCAGCGCATCGACCGTCATGCGTTCCTTGCCGCTCAGCCCCAGGTCGGACCACGCGAGCATGTACGGCCAGGCGCGCTCGACAAACGAACGGGCCGAGACGATCGGCGACGTCGGCAGCATGCGGCGGGCGGCCTCGCCCTGACGCACAAGCATCAGCAGCAGCGAGCAAGCCTCGGGCTTGCCGGCGGCCATGGGGATGTCGTCAAAGGGTCTGTTACGGTCCACGTGCGCCTCGAGCGTGCCATCAACCTCACCCGGCTCAAGCCCGCCGAGCAGCTGCGCCGCGCGGTCGAGCATGTCGACCGGACCGTCAAGCGTCGAGAGCGCCCGCGCCAGCACGCGCTCCATGCAATCTTCCACCGCGTTGAGCGTCACAAGCTCCTGCGGCACCACGGCAGACGTGCGGTTGCGCACGCGCGCCACAAACTCGAGGGTCGACAGATACACATCACCAAAGGGCGCGTAATCGCCCTGGTAGCCACCGCAAAGCGCGGGCGCCGCCAGCGCGTACTCAGTTTTGGACAGCGGGCTCAACGCCATCGCACCCAGCTCGAGCGCCGTATCCTCCAGCATGAGGCCCAGCGTGCGAGAGCGCAGACGCTCGGCGTCGCCCGCCGACACATCGCGGTCGAGCACACGCGCGGCATCCGGCGCATCGCGCTCAACCGTGCGAATATGCAGGCGCTCGGCAATGGCACGAACGGCGGCACAACGGGCGGCCTCGGCCTCTTCCTGCGCCGGCGTAAAGATGCGGTTGCGTCCCAGCACCAGGCCGACCACATTGCGCGGACCCAGGGCGTCGACGGCAAGCGCCGCAAGCAGGGACGACGGCAAGTCTCCCTCGAGCGCCACCACGGCGCGCGATGTACCGCGGGCGCGGGCGTTATCGCGCACGGCGAGCACCAGCGCCTGCCACAGCCATTCCTCGGAGCGAAACTCGGGCAGCTCGTGGTCCTCCAAGGCATCGAGCATCACACCGCGCTGGATCTCCTGAACCAGCAGGCTCTCCTCAAAACACGGCGCTTGGGCCACCACGCGGCCGCAGTCGTCGAGCACAAACGACCCGCCGGTATACACCGACTCGTCATACGCACCGACCGGCGCCATGCAGGCAAACCACACGCTGCGCTTAGATGCGATCTTGCGGTAGGCTCCGCTGCGCACGGCGGCAATCGCGGCGGTCTCGCGGTCGGTCATATCGAATGCGTTGAACTGGAAATAGGCAATGAGGTCGACACCGGTCGGCAGCATCTCGAGCTCGCGGTCCAGGTCAAAGATCACCGCAATGCGCACGCCGTCCACATCGAAGACTGGCGGCGCCCAACGGGCATCGCCGTTCCCACCGCGCTGCAGGGCAATGCTCGAACGGGCCGGCACCACACGACCGTCCTTGAGCATCATATAGTCGAGCAGGGGCTGGCCCTCAAACGAAACCGCTGCGGGCACGATGCAGATCATATCGAGCTCTTGGATACGCTCGGCGACGCCGGTCAAGCCGGCAAGCATGTCGTGCTCAAAGTCGGCAGCGCCCACCAGGCCGCCGGGCAGGGCTCCCATAAAGAGCGGAGCCGGCACGCACAGCACGCGCGCACCGCGCTCGTGGGCCAGGCGCGCCTGGTCCTCGATGCGACCGCAGATACCCTCAATATCACCCAGGCGCATATCGATCTGTGCAAGTGCGAGCTTCATGGCTCAGCCCTTTCCGTCGTAAACCATCGTTGTCGTAGTAAAAGCGCCGGCCACAAGATGCAGTCGGCGCTTGCATGTGCATATGCTAGCTATGATACCCCGAGCGGGGGCGCGCTCCTAGAACGTCGCGGACCACAACCCGTGCAGGTTGCAATAGGCATAGACGGTACCGGTCTTGGAACCGCCGGCAAAAAACGTCGCGGGCTTCATGCCGGGCTCAAGGTAATGGACCTCTAAGCGGCCCTCGGCCTCAAGAGCGATCCACTCAATATAGTGCTCGGGCAGGCTGGGGTGCTCGACCGAGCCCACGCGTGCGCGGATCACGTGACCGTCACGCTCGCTCTCGACGACCGGCACGTGCTTCTCGTGCGCCGCATCCTCGGTGTTCGCGGTCAGCTCCGTGCAGCCGGCAGGGGTTGCAACGTCGTTGCCAAGGGCGGCAATGAGCTTGCCATTGGGGTCCTTAAAGAATTTCGCCATGATGTTCTCCTTTGCTGATGTGCCAATGTTCTTGATGGTTCTTATGCCCAAAGGCAGACAAACCATCCACGGCATTGCAAATGAACACATAACGGGCGGGGACGATGGGGCAGCGTGTGCCATCCGCCCTGGCGGCCCCACCCGAGCGGGTTAGCGCCCGTCGCCGCCGAGCAGCGCCAGAACATCCTCGCGGGTAAACAGCGCCGAGGAGATGCCGTCGCCGCCGAGCACGCTGTTGACCAGGTCGCGTTTGGACTCCTGCATCTGCATGATGCGCTCCTCGATCGTGTCCTTGGCGATGAGCTTGTACACGGTCACGGTATGTTGCTGGCCAATACGATGCGCGCGGTCGGTCGCTTGGTCCTGCGCCGCCACGTTCCACCACGGGTCGTAGTGAATGACCACGTCGGCCGCCGTCAGGTTGAGGCCCACGCCGCCCGCCTTGAGCGAAATCAAAAAGACCGGAACCTCGCCCACTTGGAACTGCGCGACCATCTTGGCGCGGCTCTCCTTAGACGAAGCGCCCGTGAGCTTAAGGAAGGCGATGTCTTCCTTGGCCAAGCGCTTACCGATGATATCGAGCATACCCGTAAACTGGCTGAACAACAGGATGCGATGCCCGCCGTCGAGTGCGCCGTGCACGAGCTCCATACACGTATCGAGCTTGGCGCTCCCCGCCTTGTAATCCTCGTAGTGTAGACGCGGGTCGCAGCAGATCTGGCGCAGCTTGGTGAGCTCGGCGAGCACCTTGAGCTTGTCTTTCTTAAACTCCCCAGCCTCGCGGTGCTGCACCTGCTGGGCGATGCGGTCCTGGTTGGCCAGGTAGAGCTTGCGCTGCTCGCCGGTGAGCTGTGCCATGACGGTGTCCTCGATCTTCTCGGGCAGGTCGGCCACCACGTCTTCCTTGACACGGCGTAGCACAAACGGCGACACGAGCGCCTGCAGACGAGCGGCGCTATCGCCCTCGGCATGCTCGACCGGGCTTTCGAAGCGCTTGGCAAACGACTCGCGCGTCCCCAAAAGGCCCGGCATCAAAAAGTCGAAGATGCTCCAGAGCTCGGACAAGCGGTTTTCGATGGGCGTGCCCGTCAGGGCAAAGCGCACGCCGGCCGGCAGGCGCTTGGCGGCGCGCGCCACCTGCGTGAGCGGGTTTTTAATGTACTGGGCCTCATCGAGCACCACGCGGGCAAAATCCTGCTCGACGTACTCGTCGATATCGCGCCGCATAAGGTCATACGACGTTACGACCACGTTATGCTCGGCCACGCCGGCAATCTGTACACGACGTTGAGCCTTGGCGCCCACAATGGCGCACACATCGAGCGACGGGGCAAAGCGCTCCAGCTCGGCAGTCCAGTTGTACACGAGTGAGGCCGGGCATACCACGAGCGTGGGCTTGGTGTCCCCCGCCTCCACGCGCGCCAGGATATGCGCGATCATCTGGAGCGTTTTGCCCAGGCCCATGTCGTCGGCCAAGATGCCGCCAAGGCCCAGGTGCTCGAGCGAGCCGAGCCACTGGTATCCGTCGACCTGGTAGCCGCGCATCGTTGCCTTGAGCGATGCCGGCACCGTAAAGTCCATCTTGCCGAGCGTGTCCAGGCGCTCGACGGTGCGGCGGAACGCAGCGTCGCGATCGGCCTCGAGCGCCGGCGTGCGTGCGAGCATGCTATCGACAAAAAGGGTGCTCGACGCGGGGAGCGACACGCCGTCGAGCAGGTCGACGGCATCGACGCCCAGATCTTCGGCAAGGCCAAACGCAGCGCGCACTCCCTCATCCAGGCGCACGATGTCGCCGGACGTCAGGCGCGCAAACGTCTGGTGGCGCTTGTACGAGTCCAGATAGATGGCAAGATCTGCCGCCGAAAGCCCGCTCGCGCCCAGCTCGACATCGAGCAGATTGCTCTTGACGGTCGCACGAACCGAGAGTTTGGGCGCGGGACGCACCGAAATCTGGCGCAGACGGTCGCTGAGCATGACCTCACCCAGCTCGGACAGGGCGGACAGACCCTCGGTCAGCAGGCAGAACAAGCTCTCATCATCGCGCTCCTCAAACGCCAGACCGCCCTCGTAGAAATCGAAGTACAGAGCCGCTGTATCCATAACGCGAAACTCCGCTACCTCGTCGCGGGGCGGCACGCCGGGGCGTTGCTCTTCGAAGGGACTGCCCGGAGCGCCCAGGCTAAAGAGATCCGCCGACCAATCGCCGTAGGTAACCGTAATCTTGCAGGTCACGAGCCCATCGTCGACGCCGATCGCCATAGCAAAGCTCGGCTCGGGCGCCACGGTATCGAGCGCGGCGGGCGCGGTGAGGTCGGTATAGTCGCGCAAAATGGGCAGCGCCATACGGCAGAACTCACCCACCTGCTCGGCGGCAATATGGGCGGGCGTGCGGCACGGCAGCAAGCGCGACAAAAAAGGTGCGGCATGCTGAGCAAATGCAGCGTCGGTACGGCGCGCGCGGCGCGTGTCAACCAAGTAGGCGGCATCGCCCGACGCAAAGCAGTACATATCGGCGGGCAGGCGCAGGTCATAGCTACCACCAGCCGCCGGCGCGATTTTGGCGGCAAGGAGTGGTGGGCGCTTAGCGGACGCCTCGTCCTCCCCTTGCGGAGACAGCTCAACCGCCACGTCGTAGGTGCGATGCGTCGTCGTCCCCCGCGACCAGGCGGGCTCAAAGGAGATGGTCTGGCCGCGCAGCAGGTCCAGCACATATACGATGCTATGCTCGGACAGCGGCAACTGACGCTCGGCAACAAAACCGCTGCGGGCAAAGTCGTACGACGCCGAACGCGAGCTTGTGATGTC
>JAGZWV010000151.1 GCA_018378775.1 Collinsella sp.
CCATGCATGATGGTGGGCGCATGGCCCACAGTGCAGCCATACACCTCGGCGAGCGCCTGCAAGCCCAGGCATACGCCGAACATCGGCACGCCGCTGGCCGCGCACAGGCGAATCATATCCTCACTGGCACCGGATTCGGCCGGAGCGCCAGGGCCGGGAGAAATCAGCACGCCATCGTAACCATCCAGTACACCCGGCGCGGCTGGGTCGATAGCGTCGTTACGCACCACATCAACAGTGGCGCCAAGGGTTTGCAGATAGCCTACGATCGTGTAGACGAAGGAATCGTAGTTATCCACCACCAAAATATGCGCGGAATCGGTCATAGGGCTCTCCTTGAGGGACATGTACTGCAAGCCATAGTACTAGGCTGCCGTCAGCTCACTGCCACGAAGTTCGACATCTGCTGTAGGAATGGGATATTGGCGGCGGCCCAAGGGAATCCCCACTGGAACAGCGCCGCGGCGGCTGCGAACAACAGCAGAGCCAGCAGCAGCCATCGAATCGGTGCCACGCCGGGCTGCAGACGCAACAGTCCGCCATAGATGCTGGCATCCGGACGGCGACGCTCACCCGCGCGAATCTCGCGCAGCACCGGC
This sequence comes from Collinsella sp., assembly GCA_018378775.1. Taxonomy (GTDB): domain Bacteria; phylum Actinomycetota; class Coriobacteriia; order Coriobacteriales; family Coriobacteriaceae; genus Collinsella. The sequence continues at coordinate 600 of JAGZWV010000151.1, forward strand.
CAGCGCCATGCCACCGCAGCGGCGATGAACAGAACCAGCCACACTACCAGCGCGCCGAATACCACCTTGTCCAGCGAGCTAATGCGGGAAGCGATCGAGGGGGTTTCGGTGGTGGAGAACTTCACTGCACCGGACGAATCAGTAGTAGCCAGCTCTTTGGGCACGCCATCAGACACTTTGGCCCAGTACGCCAACTCACCATAGCTGATCCATCGATGGGTGGGGGTGGAGTATTTCGGCTCACAGGTGGTCAGTGTGATCATGCGTTTGGTGGGATTGGCAGTGGAGTCTTCCGGATTGGGCGCGATCACATACACGTCCGTGGGCAGCACAATCTCGTACCGGGTGTAGTGGTAGACGTACCAGTAATCCTTGGTACGAACGATGATGGGATCGCCTTCCTGCAACTTGTCCACATCGCCCAACGGCTGCCCGTAGCCGTTGCGGTGGCCGGCGACGGCGAAGTTGCCGACCTGCCCCGGCATCTGGGTGGTGTCGTAATGGCCCAGACCGTGGCGATTGAGCTGCTCGAGCGTGGTGCCTTCCACGATGTTGCGATGCCATTGGGAGCCGAAGCGCGGAATGTAGATCTGCGCAATCAAGTCGCCATATTTCGCGTCTTTCGGCTGTACTGGAGCATCACCCTCCTGGGCTTTGGCGATGGTGACCGTTCCCCCGTTGTTGCTGGGGTCGCTCCAGTCGACGGACTGGGTGGTTTCGTTCTGGGCTCGCTCCGCCTCGACACCGGTCCACCACATCTGCCAGACGATGTACAGGGCGCAAATCACGGCAGCGGTAATCAGCAGTTCGGCGCAGATGCCGAGTGCCTGCCAGATCAGGCTCCGCTGGGGCGAAGACGCGCCGCGTACTGCGGCACGACGGGACCTTGCCCTGCTGGCATTGGCCGGGTCTGCCGCCATTCGTGCGGCGTCGTCCTCGGGGAAGGGCTGTACGTCCGACACGGACGCGAGATCAATGGGCGCCGGTGCGCCGCTGTTGTGCCTGCCGTGTCTCATTGCTGAGTCTGCTCCTCATCTGTGGTCTTTGACGTATCGACCGTGGCAT
>JAGZWV010000152.1 GCA_018378775.1 Collinsella sp.
GGCGGGACCTACGGAAGCGCCACGGAGCCGGGCTCCGAGCAGCGTCGCTGCTTTGTTTCCGCCATGCGCGAAACGCTTGCGGTCGCCAACGCCGAGGGCATTGAGCTGACCGAGGCAGACCTGACGCAGATGGTGCACCTCATCGAGGGAATCGACCCCGCCGGTATGCCCTCGATGGCGCAGGACCGCATCGCACAACGAAAAACCGAAGTCGAGGAGTTCGCGGGCACCGTTTGCCGCCTGGCCGCCAAACACGATATCCAAGTGCCGCAAAACGATTGGCTCTATCGGCGCATCCGCGATATCGAGAAAAGCTGGTAGCGCCAACGCACCGCATTCAACAACCTTAACAGCAAAGCCGCCGCAAGGAAACCGTTCCCCCTGCGGCGGCTTTCATCTTCGTCTATGACCGGCGGCCAATCTCTCAACAGTTAGCGTTGCGACTCCGGCACCTCGTCCTCGTCATCGCGGCAAAGCAGCACGCCGGCGCTTCCCAGCAGCGCCGCTGCGATCAGCGCGCCAACCACGGTTGGAGTAGCCCCGCATGCCCCCTGCATGCCCGCAACGAGCGCGGCCGTAGGACCAAGGCAGCCAAGCACCAATGCGACGGCGGCAACGGCGATATCTCGAGCGTTCACAAGACCACTTCCTCCAAGAGAAAGACCTTAATTCTCAAGAACCAGTGTGCCCCGCGCCCATATGCGCGGCGTACTGCCACGGTAAGCGCTCTGTTAGCTCAAGCATGCACAAAAAACGGACGCCCTTACGTTGCCCAAAGGCTCGGTAAAGACGCCCGCCCGTCATGTCCTATTGGCTTATGGCAGATTACCAACCGGTATAGTAGTCGGTGGTTCCGGCTGCGCAGCCGGAGTCATAGACCTTGCACTCGCCCTTGGAACCGGTAAACGTGGAGCCCTGAGCCTTATCGCCCGCGGCAACGACGTAGTAACCATCGGAATCGCGCCAAAAGCCCTCGGAATCCTGAGTCCACTCGCCCGTGCGGTGATGGTAGAGCACGTTGCTGCTGTAATAAGTCTCGCGGCGGCCGTTATAGTTATTGACGCCGCTCGAGCGCGTCAGGCCCGAGCCGTTCGCGTAATACGCAGCAGACGCGTAAGACGAGCCGGAGCCGGCATTGTAATACGAAGCCTGAACAGCCTCAGCGGCCTCGGCTTTGGCCGCGGCAGCCTCGAGCGCCTCGCGCTTGGCATCCTCAAGTGCAGTGCGCAGCTCGTCGAGCTCGGTCGACTTCGCGTCGACCTCCTCCATCGTCAAAAGACTGCCCGCACCGTCGATACAACTCTGCAGTACAGCGCGCTCGTCATCGGTGGCATAGTCACCGTACATGTTCATGATGATCTGAGCACGCATCTCAAGGGAATCGCGCTTGGCCTCCATCGAGGCATTCCACTCCTGCATGGAGCCAAAGCCGTCGCTGCGATAGTCGACGGGCTGCACCAGCGTCGTCTCGGACGGCGTGGATCCAACCGTGTCGGACAGTGTTGCCGCGTGGGCATCAGTTGCACCGGCGCACGCCAAAAGTGCCACGGTCAGAGCGGCGGAAAGGGCGGCGGCTTTCGGTTTTCGTGAATCGATCCTCATGTAGCTGGAAACCTCCGTAGTGCGTTTTTGCTGCGTTTGAGCTGCGTGTGATTCGAT
>JAGZWV010000002.1 GCA_018378775.1 Collinsella sp.
TGTTAGCGCCGGGCGATTTTAGCCGCTAATAGTCAAACTATTTTGACCAATCCCGGTCACCGAATAATGGCCACCGTGCCTCCCCGCCGCCACTACGCTGGTGGTGCCAACACGCCGGCGTTAGGAGGACCATTGAGGTGAACGAGAGACACGATGACCTACAGGAGATTATAGACGCGGCGCTCCGGGAGATGGCCGCGGAGGAGGGCGACGGGTTCGACCCGCAGGCATGCAACCTCGCGGAGTTCTGCAGGAGGACGGGGCTCACCCGCTCCCGTGCGAGGACGGTCAGGGCACACGGGTTCAGGGCCCTGCCCCACGGGAACAGCGGGAGGAGGGCCGCGCCGGGCGTGCTTGCCGGCCACACCGGCCTGGTGGACGACCTCCTGCGGAAGGGCGTCACCAACTCGCAGGTGATATTCGAGCGGCTGCTCGGCCAGGGCTACGCCGGCGGCCTCACCACGGTGAAGACCTATATCGCCGCGCACCGGGACCTCGTGCCCGCGAAGAGGCGGCAGGTGGCCCCGCAGGGCTGCCGCGGGCAGCGCTTCAGGACGGCGCCCGGAGAGGCCTACCAGATGGACTGGGGCTTCGTCGCGGTCGAGCGCCCCGGCGGCGAGCGGGCGCGGATCGCCTGCTTCGCCATGGTCTGCCACCATTGCGGGAGCGCCCACGTCGAGTTCTTCCCGAACGCGCGCCAGGAGAACCTCCTCATCGGGATGCTGCACGCGTTCTCGGCGCTGGGCGTGCCCGCGACCGTGCTCACCGACAACATGAAGAGCGTGGTCGTCCGCCGCGATGCCGACGGCCGGCCCGTCTGGCAGGCCGACTACGCCGAGTTCATGGGCGTCGTCGGCTTCCGCACCAGGCTGTGCAGGCCGCGCCACCCCTATACGAAGGGCAAGGTGGAGAGGCTCGTCCGCTTCGTGAAGGGGAACTTCCTCGCGGGAAGGTCCTTCACCGACCTTGACGCCCTCAACCGGGAGGCCGCCCTCTGGTGCGCCAAGCAGGGAGGCCGTTGGCGGCGCCCGGCGGCATGCGTCCCGATGCGCGAGCACGAGGCGGCGTGCTCGGCGAACACCAGGCCGCTCGAGGTCACGGCCGAGGTCGAGCGGTACCTGTGCCCGCGCCGGAAGATCTCCTTCGACGGCTTCGTGAGCTTCGAGGGGCACCGCTACGGCGTGCCCTACTGGTACGGCCGCCGCGAGTGCAGGGTGAGCCGGGAGGGGCGCGTGGTGCACATATACAGCGACGACCTCTCCCGCGAGCTCGTCGCCCACGCCGTCGGCGCCGGCGCCGACAGCTGGTGCGAGGGCCAGTGGGAGACATCGCCGGCGCAGCCCGAGGAGCTGCCGACCCAGCCGGTCGGGACCGTGGTCGAGCAGATCGCCCCGCCCCGTGCGAAGCCCGGTTTCGAGAGGTTCGACTTCGGGAGGGCCGAATGATGGCGGGCGCGGGGGCGAGCCCCTACGAGCTCGCGAGCGACGCCGCGTCGAGGCTCGGGATCGCCGTCGGGGCGGAGGAGCTCGCGACCCTCGCCTCGGACCTCGACCTCGGCGACGGGGAGATGGCCGCCGTGGCCGCCACCTTCTCCTACCTTGCGGAGAAGAGGAGGCTCGCCTCCATCGAGACGCTGCTGAGGCTGAGCAGGCTGCCCAGGCGCGAGCCCAAGACCTTCGAGGGCTTCGACTTCTCCAGGATCCAGGGCCGGGACGCGGCCGCGCTGGGCAAGCTCCCGTCGCTGGCCGACCTCTACGCGCACCGCAACGTCGCCTTCGTCGGGCCCGGCGGCATAGGGAAGACGCACCTCGCGCAGGCCTACGGGCGCGAGTGCTGCATGCGGGGGCTCAAGACCTACTACATCAAGGCGACCGAGCTCAGGGACAGGTTCCAGAAGGCCGTCCAGCGGGGAAACACCTCGCGGGTCGTCTCCTCGCTCGTCAAGCCGTCGTGCCTCATCGTGGACGAGGTGGGGAGATGCGTCTACGACAGGCCGTGCACCGACCTGTTCTTCGATGTCGTCGACAGGCGCTACGAGAAGGAGGGGCCGAACGCGATGGTCCTTACGAGTAACATCGCCCCGAGCGGGTGGGATGAGTTCTTCACGGGCGACGACACGCTCCTCTGCGCCCTCGACAGGCTGTTCGACAAGGCGTCGGTGTTCGTGATGCGGGGCCCGAGCTACCGCGGCAGGGGGCTCGACACCTACTCGGTGGAGGCCGTCCCCCAGGCGGTGAAGGTGAGGGGGATCCAGCCCGAGGGGATGTAGGGAAGCGATAGGAAAGTCATAGATGCGGGCGTGTTGGCTAAAATGGGTCGGCCGGGATTGGTCAATCTCGGCCGACTATATTTGGCTAAATTATTCCGACGCTAACATCCAAGGGCTACGGGCAAGCCCTCAAGCGCGGCCTCTCCCGCCAGGAGCTCTGCACCTGCGTCACCATCGATATCCACAAGAACCCCGTCGCGGTCGTCTGCGGCCACGGGAAGCCCAGTTCGGCGCGCGTGAGGGATGCCATGGGCGGCAGGATAGCGCCGGGATCGCTACTGATTCACGACCTCGAATGGGCCCACGTCGTGTCCCGCCGCTCGACGCGGGACGGCGCGAGGCCCCTCTTCCAGGTCTTCGCCGACGCCTACGAGAGGCAGTCGGCGGTGATCACCACGAACCTGGAGTTCAGCAGGTGGGGATCGGCATTCGGCGACGACCAGATGTCCGCCGTCATAGACTGCATCGTCCACCACGGAAGGCTCGTCCAGTTCCGCAGGGAATCCTGCAACGTGCGTCACGCCCTCATGCAGGAGGGGTAAATGCCTCAAAAAGGGCGCGCACGACCGGAGCGCGCCCAGCTCAAATCCCGATGCTCTTTTTACTCAAATCCTCTTGACGAAACACGCCAGATTCCCGGCGTCAGCTACGAGAATACCCGGGCCAATCAACGGCAGCACCCGATCAGCATTAAGAATATTGGAAGAAGCGAGGGATCGCTCGCATCAATCCTGATCTAGAAGAGACAGTGAATACTGACTCATCCATCCGCAACCGGCGTCATGGCCGTATCGAAATAATCGCCATCCAATCGAAACGAAATTCATATCTCAATGCTAAGTTTGACCACAAAGACTATGAACCAAACGGAAGTTTAAAGCGAAAGCTATACGCGCGAAGAATTATTATCAATGACCTCTTCGGCAACACATTTAACTAAAGGAATCTCATAGGAAAGTGCGCGATCGTGCTTAAAAGGAATAAACGCACCGAAAGTTTGTTTTTTACTGTGAACAATCGCATTTCTTACTTTATAAATTCGGGAAGCTATTAATCCAGCTACATTATCGGATTCCCAATCTATAACTGGAGCATCAGATTCAAATTCAACCCCATTGCTCGAATACCACACAGACCAATCGAAACGATAGCGACGTAGGGATTTCATTAGCCGAGGCACATGGACACACGACTCAACCAAGTATTCAAGCTCACGTTTTTCATTTCCAAAACCAAGTTCGCTCTTATGGGATATTTCTTTTTCTAACTTACTAACAATCGAATACAGATGCTGATCGTTGTATGCAAATTCAACCGACTGGAGCTCGTTTCTCAACAATTCGGTCGTCATTTTTCGATAGGCGGAATTAAAGTAAAATTCAATCGAATGATAGAAGGACAAAAACTGCAAATATGGGCTTCTCGAAGACACGCCAAGACAAAAATGATTAACAGCGCTGTCGTCAAATTTTACATCCGGAACACAATCAATTTCTAACTTCGCAACAGATAGCCTCCCGTAACTTCCTTTTTCTAAAAACTCATCAAGCGATGAAATTAGCCTCAGTGGCCTATCTAAACAAGAGATGTACTTAAATTGGAAGGAAGTTGCTCGTTCACGAAGTTGTTTCGCTTTTCTAAACCCTTTGGTAGTTATTCGTAAGGAGAGAATACCTGTGATTTCAACAAAAGCAGATGTCCAATCATCAACATTATGAGATACGGTTCTTCCACCGGTGGTTGAATGCGATCTCAGGCGTCGCAAAAAAGGATTTCTGCCTCTGAAAGTATTGCCGTCAAAACAACCTTCATTTAATAACATTAATATAATACAAAAAATATATGTAACGCTCGCCGGACCCATTCTAAATTCAGCATCTGCATTTACCGATTTACATGAAATTTGATCTGTAAAATGAGTTGCATATAATCCGGATATATCGACCATGCACTCATAGTTCTTACCATTTGAAAACCATTCCATACCATGAAAATCACCAATGGCCTCAACCGCTTTATCATATTCGTGTTTCAAGTCGTCGTCATTTATAATAATTGTCTTCTCAAAATCCGAAATCTCGGGGTCAAACTCTTCTTCAATTCGATAACTGAGATTTAAATGACATGTCAAATCATCACTGGCGTTATTTGGAGAGCTCTTGATTCCCATGATGGAGCAAAATACTTCTTTGAAAGAAACGTAATCGACAATATCCATAAGATACCTCTTAACACTTATATGACACTTGTTCTCAATACTATATCTGTCAACAATTTTTAATGCCATGAATCCTTCTTTTTTGTTTGAGGGAGGAGGTGGTCAATTTGGAGATATTCATTTCCAAACTAATGTACCATCGCGTGGAGTCGACAGCATTTCCACCAAAGGCGTGATGGGTTTCGTTTGCCGCGAAAATAAGTAAACAGGCGCTCTTAGGAGCGTGGCCCCTACTTCCTCTCAAGGAGAAAACATAATAATTGGGACGATTCACAGTCGACAGGCAACTAAGCCGCATCACAATTTGGGGGCACGCATAGGAGTCACCGATATTCTCAAACTAAATATTGCATCGATACCTAAGCAGATGAAGTAAATGATCGACTATCGAAAGCAATATACTCCTAGAGTCGGAGCTATGCCCAAATACTTGGCTGGACAAGGCGAAATACCGGTATCAACGGAACTCAAGTTGAGTATTTGCTCGCTTGAGCACTGCTGAATATCGCGAAACAGCACCGCCGATATCGCGCCTGGGCACCGGGGCCGACACTGGCCCCGGTGCCTTTTTATCGCTACCGGTCTATCCGCGGCGCTGCCGCATGTTGGCCTCGCCCATGTCGAACCAGACCGCGCTGTGCACGATCCTGTCCACAATCGCGTCCGCGTGTACCCCGCCGCCGAGCCTCGGGTGCCAGTCCTTCTTCTTGAACTGGGTGCAGAAGACGGTCGAGGCCGTGCCGCACCTCAGCTCAATCAGCTCCAGCAGCATCGACCTGAACTCAGTGTCCGGCTTGTCCAGAAGCCACTCGTCGACCACGAGCAGGCCGAACGCGCCGTACTTGCGGACGAGCTTGCGCTCGACACCCGGTCGGATTAGCCTCCCCCACTGGCGCCTCAGTATCCGTTGAATCGATCCAAACCACCATACTGGTCATGGACGTGTCCGTATCGGGCATACGCGTCTCGACCACAGCGTTTTGCCCCACAAGCGCTACCACCGGGGTTCCTTCGGCGCCAATAGTCTCGCCCACATAGCCGATCAGCTCCAAATGATCAGCATCGAGCAAAGCCCGGCCAGCACCCGAGACGACCGGCCATGACGGTAGCGATGTCCATAAACAGGCTTTCCGCGCGAGCGACATAAGAAGGCCCGCCCTGCAAAACGTATAGATAGGCCATAGCAACAAGCAAAATATAACGACGACGATGGTTTAACAAGACAACAGATATGACCGTTCCGATCCTCAATACGAACCAATAAGCCACATGGGAGAATGCGAAATTCACTGTTGACAAGTCTACATACCAGCTAATATAGCAAATAAGAACGCAAATTATAATAAAATCCACTAGCAGCCCGTCGATGGGAATCCAAAAGAGCGGCACATAACGCAGGAATCCAAAGACAGAGACAAGAAAAACTATTAGATACAGATGTAGCTTCTGGTCCAACGCATGCAAAGCCGGAAGTATAAAGGGCAGCAAAAATACAAGCCTTCGATTGAAGCTATCTGTTAAACAGCCTTGTTTATGGAGTATTCGACTTTCCCCGCAACAAACCAGATTGTTATGGCAGCAAAGCAGCCGACCGTAGTTCTTCCAATTGGATAGAAAAAGATATTGTAGAAAAAACTAATAATACCTCGACCTAGAACCGTTCGAGAATTTCCTCGGCATTATCTCGCAGATAAATATCTAGATCCGGCACGGCAAACTGCACGTAGCCCCTCTGTGGTGCCTGAATAACCTCTCTTTGTAGCAATTTGGCCCTAATAGAGCTGATCTCATTGGTCTTTTTACCCATGCGCCTAGCAATCTCGGCTGATTTGGACTGTTGTTTATCCTCGCACATGGCCAAAAGGTATTTGATATCGTTGAGCCCCAGTCCAGAAATCGCGGGCTCGTGAACAACATCGTGAAAACGAGCCTCTGCCAGCGCAATGCCTTCAGTGACGTCGCGCTCGCTCACAATGGCACTTTTGGCACGATGCAAGTTGGCGCGCTGCCAAATGGAATAACCGACCAGTTGCACCAGATAGGCATAGCCCTTAGTGGCCTTAGCGGCTCTCGACAGGAGATTGTCCTCTATGGTCAAGCCAGTCGCGACAAAGCTATCGCCCATAGAGAGCGCTACCTCCACCTGGTTGATAGGCGCCAGATCTTCGGGGAGGGCACGACGCAAGAACGTAAGCGCCTTGCCGTTAATAAGATCCATAACACCGGCGGGTAAACCGGCAAAGGCAAGTGCGATATCTACTCTTTCCCCTATCAAAAGCTGAACCGTAGACGCAATGGCACGCATATCGTCAATCGGGGCGTCCTGAACTTCATCGATGGCAATAAAAAGACCCTTGGATGATTTCGCTGCCGAACTCAGCAACTTTCTAAGGCTCGACTCTTTGGGCACAACGTCGACTTTCGCGGAAACAAAGCCGGCGTTTACGCCGACCGAAGCATTGGTCGCAAGGGAAGGATCAGCAACCTGATCCCTCAAGTCCAGCAATAGGTTAGGGCCAGCAGAGACAATAGCGGTCTTCCATCCAAGCTCTCGAGCACGATCCCTAAGATCGCAGAGCAAAACAGTTTTTCCGGAGCCCCTCGGACCAGCAATGCGCATGAGCCTCGCAGGTGCACCAATTCCCGCATTCAAACTCTCGGTAAACTCAAGGGCAATATCATCACGACCAATTATGCGCGGAGGCTCAGCACCGGCAGTGGGACGAAACGGATTATGGAATGCTGTGGCGCTCACTTGTTTGCCTTTCTAGGGAATCGATTAACAGCCAATCATCGGTTAAATAATTATCGCAGACTGTATCGGATAATATCGAGTTATATAAGCCTATATAAACTTATCGCGGAAGTATCGAGCTTTCGTAATTTGTCTAATTTAGTAGTACAACGTTGCTTTCTTCCAAGCTCATAGCGAAAGAAGGTTAAGGACTTCCTAAAACCATTGCCTTAATACGAGAAATACTCGCTCTCAGCGGATAAGTTCGGCCCCAACCACGGATCACCGTTAAGGAAGAACTCCGGCCAGCGCTGCATGAACAGCGCTTGCTCGCGTTTCCAGCGGCGCATCTTTTCCTCGTTGGCCTCTTCCCTGCCGCGCGAGGTGAACTCGTAGTGATACAGCTCGGCATAGGGCGTAAAGATGGTGCGATAGCCCGCCTCCCACACGCGCAAACAAAAATCTGCATCGTTAAAGCCGACGGCGAATTCCTCGTTGTAGCCTCCGACTTGCTCAAACACGTCGCGACGGACCATCTGGCAGGCGCCCGTTACGGCGCTAAAGTTGCCCGGACGCACAGCACGGGCAAGGTAGCCCTCACGTTTTGCCGAGAAATCCTGGTTGGCATGGGCAAGCGCGCCGCGCACGCCAACCAAAATGCCGGCATGCTGCACCAGATGATCGGCAAAATAGAGCTTGGCGCCCACAACGCCCGCGTCGGGACGCTGAAGATAGCCCATCATCTCCTCGATAAAGTCGGATGAGATGACTTCAGTGTCATTATTGAGAAGCAGCAGGTAATCGCCCTTGGCATGCTCAACGCCAAAGTTAATGATCTGGGAGTAATTAAACTCGCCCGGCCACCACTCAACGCGTGCTGCACCCTTGCCACCAGACGCAGCGGCTACGCGCTCCGGCAGGGTTTCGTAATACGCAAAGGTCTCCTGGTCTTCGCTGTTGTTTTCCACCAAGACGATCTCGTAGTTGGAGTACGTGGCCTTCTGGGCGATCGACATCACGCAGGCATCGAGCGTCTCGACGTGGTCCTTGGTGGGAATCACAATGCTCACCAGCGGCGCAGACTCCGGCAGCGCATAGCGCATGCGGTAGACAAACGGCGTCTCGGACTCCTCGACCGTTCCGCGAATGCCCAGCGAGTCAAAGTGACGCTGCAGAGCCAGGCGTCCGGCCTCGATAGCATATGGCTTGCTATCGGCAGAACAGTCGGCGGTAGAGCCAGGGAGCACGCGCCAGTGATACAGCACGTGCGCAACGTGCTCAAAGCGCGCGCCCGCCGCGAGGCAGCGGAGCGTCAGGCCGTAATCCTGGGCACCCGCAACGTCTTCTGGCGACACGCCAATGCGATCGATGAGCGCCTTCTCCACCATTAGAAAATGAGTAACGCAGTTATGGCTATAGAGCAGGTCGACGTTGAGCCTGGTCTTAAAGACCGGCTGGCCCCACTCCCCCGTTTTCTGGAACATGTCCTCGTCGCAGAACAGGACCTGCGGGCGACCGTCCTCGGCAGCCTTGTTCAGCACGGCAACATAGTGAAACAACGCATCCGGTTCCAGGATGTCGTCGTGGTCCAAGAATGCGATGTAGTCTCCAGTCGCTTGCTGAATACCTGCGTTGGTGTTGACCACGATGCCGCCGTTACCGGGCAGCTCGATGCGACGGATGCGCTCGTCGCGAGCGGCTGCCACAAGATTGGCCACTGCATCCCATTCGGGCGAGGCGTCCATCAGCAGCAATTCCCAGTTGTCATAGCTCTGGGCAAGCACCGAATCCAACAACTCGCGCAGGTAGACCAGATCGGTCTTATAACACGGCACCACAATGCTCGCGAGCGGCCTGTAGGCGAATGCCGCCGCGGCGACGCGCTGACACGCCAAGTCGCCCGGCTTTGCGCGATGTTGCTCAAACCAACGGCGATAGGCAGCATCATCCGCGCGCGCATCCTTCATGCGGCTCCAGCTGTCGTCGACCATACCGTTGTACAGGCGGCCATCCATAGCGCAAAAACCGCTCTGAATCTGGCCCGCGGGATCAGTTGCAATCGCAACAAAGTCTCGAATGTCCTCGGGCATCTCCACGCTCAGATACGTTTTATTGACGCGGCATCCGTTCTGCTGAGACACGTCGACCTGCGACTCGAACATATGAACCGTGGCATCGATGACATTCATATGCGTATCGAGTATCTCAAGCTGGGGCGTGCACTGGGAGTCTCCCGCCCATGTGACCTCGTAGCGCCACACAGCGCCCGAATCGGCCGGAAGATAACGGACGGCATCGATCTCGTAGCGGCCGCAGCGCTCGCCGCGCTGCGCATCGCGGATAAGCGCACACAGCACAGGCTTTGCCTTGTAGTTGATCTTGGATTCCAGCTTAGCCATACGGCTATCGAGACGAATGGATCCAAGCTTTTGGCCACTGGATGCAAAGTCAATGTCAATCGACGAGCCATCCAAAAACGGAAGCACCAAGACGGCAAGCTCGCGCTCGTAGCCCGCAACTGAAGGGCATAGCGCCAACACGCGGCCATGATCGATCGGCAGCGCCAACGACGGCACGCTGGCACCATTGGTCGTCGCGTGGGCAAAAGCCTGGGAGCCCTCGCACTCAATAATCTCCGCGACATCCTTGCCGGCAAAACGAAGCAGCACAAACAGGCGACCCTGGCTGCGGCAAAGCGCCAAACGCTTGATACTCATCTACACCTCTCGCTTTCCCAGGGCATTCGCGGCCATACGCTTGTACGCACCCAGGCGTCCAAACCTCAAGACATCGTAATCGAACATGAGCTTTTTGCACGCACGGGCGCTAGGGGTTTTATCGGCGAGCGCAGCGTGCACCATGGCGGCGACAGCAGGAGCGCATTGTGCGAGCGCGGCATCGCTACTTACAGCAGAGCCGTTAAGCACTGCCGCCACGGCAGCGATCACCTTGCCGCAGTCCGAACCCAGCAACCTGAGCGCGTCGTACAGCACCAGATCGCACAGGAAATATGCCAGGTCCTCGGCATGCTGAGCATCGAGACCGTCGCGCCGCCAGCCAGTCAGCACCGCGGAGTAAATCTTCACGTGCTCCAGAAGACGCGTCTCGTCGTCGTAGCGCATGGTGTCCATGAGCGAGCCCTTGCGCGCCACGCGATAGTCGTACAGCTTGTTCGAGATAAGCGCGGTCTTACACGAACGACCGTACACGGCAAAGTCGAAGACCTGGTCCTCGCCATACTTGACGGTTTCATCGAAAACGATCCCGTTGTTGAGCAAAAAATCGCGCTTGCAAGCGGTGCGCCACGCAAAGGGACGAGACGCCTCCTTAAATAGCAGGTCGGAGCTATAGCCCTCAAATGACACATCGCGCGGGCTCAACACATAGTTAAGCCACGGATACCCCGCCTCCAGCGGATACGGGTTCGCGCCAAAGGTCAAAACGTCGCAGTCCTCGCGCTCAAAGGCATCGACGATCACACGGCATGCATCGGGCGTAAATCGGTCGTCGGAATCCAAAAACGCGACGATAGGCGCCGTGGACGCGGCGATGCCTGCATTACGTGCACTCGACAGGCCGCCGTTCTCCTTATCAACCAGCCTAAAGCGCGCGTCCTTTTCGCAATAGGCAGCCGCAATATCGCGCGAACCGTCCGGCGAGCCATCGTTGACTAACACGCCTTCCCAATCGGGCATGTCCTGCGCAAGCAGGGAGTCCAGGCACCAGGCCAGGCACTCCTCCACTTTGTAGATGGGAACGACAACGGAAATCTTGGGAGTAGCCATAATCACTCGCTCCTACTGTGCGGTGGGAACGTCATCAGGGTGCGGGTTGTCGCCGTAGGTGCGCTGATACGTCAGCACGCGCCAGACCAGCGGCAGGCCGCCAATCTTAAAGTAATGCTTAAACGTATTGAGCTTGCCTGGCTTCTTAAAGTCAAAGCGCGAATCGATATAGGCGCGGGGCGACTTGACCATCAGGCGCAAGTCGGTCTCGCCACGCGGATCGAACAGCGACAGGTCAAAGCGACCGGCATCCCAATCGGCCTTGAGCTCGGACGAGGCTTTCTTCCAAAACTTCTCGCGCAGTTCATCGACCAGACGCTCATCATTCCAACGGTACGTATCGACCTTCATGCGCATTAAAATGCCCTGGAGCTGAGCCTTGAGCTCGGGACGCTCGCCCAAAAAGCGCTGCATCTCGGCATATTCATCGCACACGCAAAACACCTTGTTGGGCGAATTAACGGAGCTCTTCTCATTATCCTGGCGATAGCACAAAATTGGGTCAGTAATAAACGCGGCACGCTCGGCGCAAGCCCAAACCTTAAAGTTAAAGCCTGCGTCCTGATACGAGGCGCCCGGCGTGGGAAGGAACCGAATCTGATTGTCGTTGAGGAACTCGCGCCGATAGATAGCCGACCAAATGGAAGGTTTGCGGTAGAAGATGCCCGGACGATCGACGGGGCGATACGCGGCGCCCGTCATATGCTCGTCGATGATCCCAAACAGCTCACGGCGCTCGCTGGGCGTGGACCAATACAGGTAAAAGTCGCCCTTTACCACATCGGCATGCTCAGCATCGGCCTTGGCGACCAGCTTTTGGAGCGAATCCTCAAACATAAAGTCGTCGGACTCAAGGATGCCCACGTACTCACCGCGCGCCATCTCCAGGCCGCGGTTCATCGAGTCGCCGTAGCCGCTGTTGGCTTTGTCGATCATCTTTACACGGGGATCGCGCTCCATGTACTCGCGGATGATATCTGGCGAACTATCGGTGGAGCCGTCGTTGATACAGATAATCTCGATGTCTTTGAGCGTCTGCGCCACGGCGGAATCAAGGCACTCGCGCAGGTAGCGTTCGACATTGCAGATGGGGACAAGCAGCGAAACTTTAGGGGTATCAGAGTTCTGCAAGAGAACCTCCTGTTGAATAGCGTGTAACAGGGTTATTTTAGCAGCCGAGTTGCGGCGGGCGGCAGCGCTTGGAATTAGATAAAGTGCTCCAAGCAGGCTTTGAGACCGCGAGTCGAAAGATAGAACAGCGTGGCGTCTGCCATCGTAACGCCCGAGGTCGCCGCAACGAGCTTGCGGGCAACACGGCGAACGGCGCCCTTAGCAGGCACATCCGCCCACGCCGTTCCCAAAAACGTCGTGAGGTCCATGTTGACGCGAGCCGCCACGCGATGGAAGTCATCGGCATCCAAGCGCGCCAGGTCGAACACAGTTAGGTCCAAAAACCAAGTTATCAGCTCGCCGGGGCACAGGTCTAAAAGACCGTAGGCCGCCCAGTCCTCCAAGACCTCCTCGAGCATCCTCATGTGGGCGTCAAGCTTTTTAGCGCGAGCCTCGGCACTGTTGAACTCGTGCGTCGCCGATTCGCTCTCCATCACGTAGTGGTAGAACTTGTCCGGCATGACGACTGTCTTAGGAGCCAGCGCATAAGCTGCTAACTGGAACACGACATCCTCGCCCAAAGCCAAACCGGGGGCGAAGCGTATGCCTTCGCGATTGAGCAGCTCGCGCGAAAAAGCCGCACGGCAGGCATAGGGCTGCGCATTCGAATGGAACAGCAGTTGGGTATCACGGGCACCGAAGGTACCAGCTTTAGGGCTCATGAGTTGCTGGACGCGTTTGGGGGCAGCATCGGCAGGTTCACAGACACCGCCAAAAACGGCGGCCTCGGCATCTGCAGACTCCATGGCATGCAGCACGCGCTCGACCGTCTGGGCATCGATGTAATCGTCAGCGTCCACAAAAAAGACGGTCTCGCCCTCGGCGACATCGATACCGGCATTTCGAGCACACGAAACACCCGCGTTTTCCTGGTCAATCACCAGTACGCGATCGTCGGCCTGCGCGATCTGGCGCAACACGTTCAACGAATCATCAGTCGAACCGTCGTTGACGCAGACAACCTGAATCGAGCGCTCGGACTGGGCTAACAGCGAATCGAGACATCGCTGAATGGAGCGCGCAGAGTTGTAAACAGGGACGACAATGGTAGCTTTAGGACACGAGGCCTCTCCCATGCCGACCTACCCCCTCAGCGATTCGATGAGGAAGGCGGCGACCACGCCTGGGCCTCCAACCGAGGCGTAATACTTAGCACGCCCCAAGGCACCATCCGTCGCAAAACTCGGGTGCTCGTCAACCCAGCCCTCAGGATCTTTGAGGATGGCAGCGAGATTTGC
This sequence comes from Collinsella sp., assembly GCA_018378775.1. Classification (GTDB taxonomy): domain Bacteria; phylum Actinomycetota; class Coriobacteriia; order Coriobacteriales; family Coriobacteriaceae; genus Collinsella. The sequence continues at coordinate 13,415 of JAGZWV010000002.1, forward strand.
GCGCTTCCACGGCTTGAGGTCGTCAAGCGAAAAGTCCCCGGCGTCCAAGGCCGCCTGAAATTCCTTGGCCATCTGCACCAGGAACTCCTTATAGAACTTAGGCGCCAGGCGCACGTAGTTCCACATGTACGAATCGTACTTAATGAGCTGATTGAACTTGAGCATGCGCGCAACGTCATCACTTGCGTGGTCACGGGCATAATCCTCTCGAATCCAACGCTCAATCTCGGCATACTCGGCATTGACGCAAAAAACCTTGGCAGAAGAATTGACCGAGGAGTTCTCGTTGTCCTGGCGATACGAAAGCACGGCATCGTGCAGGTAGACGGCCTTGTCGGCGCACGCGATCACCTTAAAGGCAAACGACGTGTCCTGAAAGGAGGCACCCGGGGTCGGCAAGAACTTGATGTCGTTGCGCTCAAGAAAATCGCGACGGTAGACGGCCGACCAAATCGACGGCTTTTGCTTAAAGAACTGTGTCGTGTCGCTTGGGTGCACCGGTTTGCCGCAGTCCTTGGGCTTAAACATCTCGTGCAGCGAGCGGCGCTCCTCGGGCTTGGACCAGTAGAAGTCAAAGTTGGCCTTCGCAAAATCGGCGTTGCAGCCCTCGGCCGCCGACACAAGCTTCTCCAGCGCATCGAGCGCCATAAAGTCGTCGGACTCCAGGATGCCCACGTACTCGCCGCGGGCCATCTCCAGGCCGCGGTTCATCGAGTCGCCGTAGCCGCTGTTGGCCTTGTCGATCATCTTCACACGCTCATCGCGCTCCATGTACTCGCGGATGATATCCGGCGAGTTATCGGTCGAGCCATCGTTGATGCAGATGATCTCGATGTCCTTGAGCGTCTGCGCCACGGCGGAATCGAGGCACTCGTGCAGGTAGCGCTGAACGTTATAGATGGGGATAAGCAGCGACAGAACAGGGCTGCCAGAGGCGTTAGTAGACAAATGTGCTCCTTAGGAAATACCTGTCGTTTCATGGTATCAAAGGGTCAGCGCGCTAGCGGGCGTTTATATAATCTATGGAGCCTCTTGCGGACAAAGCAGCCCCACGTCATGCGGCGGGCCCATGGCAGGTTCCTGCGTTTTATTCAAAGCTTGCCGCTAAGGTGCGCCGAGCCTTTACAATAGGACAGTCCCAAGGACGTATTCGATAGCTTCCGCGCAGCACTCGCCCGCCGCGCGTGAAAGGATATATTGCCCCATGCCTTCAACCCTTCCCGCTCCCATCGACAAGCTCGCCATCGTCGTCGTTACGTACAAGCGCCAGGAACTCCTGGCCAACTTGTTCGACTCCATGACCGAGCTCACGGCAACGCCCTGGCGCATCGTGATTGTCGATAACGAGAATTCGCGCGAGACCGAGGCCATGTGCACCGCATTCAACGAGCGCCTGGCCAACCTGTGGGGCATCGACACCGAGCAGCCCGACGCGCAGGGCGGCACCGACCGTGTCATCTACGCCCCGCAGCTCGAAAACGGCGGCGGTGCGGGCGGCTTCTCCGCCGGCACCAAATGCGCCTACGACCTGGGCGCCCAGTGGTTCTGGGTGATGGACGACGACGTGCTCGTCATCCCCGAAGGCATCGAGCGTCTTGCCAAGTGGACCGACCGCTACGATGTCATCCAGGGTTCGCGCCTGGACTTTGACGGCGGCGCCTTCTTTTGGCAATACCAACTCATCCTTTCACTCGGCATTCCCAACCCTGTCGCCAAGTGGGACCTGGGACCCGAGGGCTACCGCGCCATGAACCAGCTGTGCTTTGAGGGCGGCATGTTCTCGCGCCGCGTGGTCGACAAGATCGGCCTGCCCGACGCCCGATTCTTCATCTACGGCGACGATGCCTGCTATGGCTACGTGGCCAGCCAGCACTTCCCCGCCGCCGTTGTTGCCGACGTGGTACTCAAGCGCGCCCGCGCCGTCTCTAACTGGGATATCGCCGGCAAGCGACAGCTCAACTCCACGAGCGACACCAACCGCTACTACATCATGCGCAACCGCGGCTATCTGGCGCGCTACATGCAAATCTACGGCGACTACCACCCCGTGCTGTTCCGCCTGGGCAACGCCGCGACCTTCTGCAAGGAGTTCATTCGTCTGGCAGCAGTCGACAAATGCTTTAAGACCGGCATTCCGGCGCTGCGCCGCGGCATGAAGGACGCCCGCAAGATCGTTAAGGATCCCAACTGGAAGCCCATGCCGCCCCTGAAGGACGCCGAGTAGTAAAGGGCTTTCGACCGCCGCTACAGTCGTTGACACACCACGGACACACGCTGACCGTCAAAGCCAAAGCCCCAACGCATGCGCCCGACGGCGGGGCGCGGCACGCGGATATCATCGATGCCGTCGCGCTCTATGTCGAGCAGCGCCTGAACCGCCAACAGTTCCAGGCCCAGGGCATCGACGCCAGGGTCGTACAACATGTTGACCGTAATGAGCGGTCGCTCATCGAGCATGCCGAGCGTGTCGGCCACGTCAAACACCCGACCGGTGGGAATCACCTGGATATCCCAGCGATCCGAGACGCCACTTCGCTTGGAGCTGGGATTGCAATAGCCGGGCAGTCCAAAGCAGAGCCCCTGAAGCGCCAGATGATAGGCTGTCGGCATATCTGATTGGCCCACATCGATGCCCAGATCGCCGATAGCACAGCTCAAAGCTTGCTTTACAGTGTCCTCGTCTCCTCGACACAGCCCGTCATGGAACGAGTCGATAACTCCAACGTCCTCAACGGCGCACTCAAACCATTCCAGAATTACAAGACGGAGCGCCTGACGCACTTCGTTATTAGGCAGACGCAGGGAACGAAGGCACGCGCCGTCCTCCGAATGCCCCGTCATATCCGTCGTAAGGAATCCAGACAGATACAGCGCAATCCAGATATCTTCGGGCTTGGCGGCATCGACCTCCTCGGCATGCATATGCACTGGCGCCTCAATAAACCCATGCGGCTCAACCAAATCGAACAATGTGGACAGGCGAATGAGATTCCAGTCGCCGACGCATGCGCCCAGACGGTCGGCGTAACAATACAGATCCGCCCGAACGGGCGCGACGCAATCGCGATGTGCGTAGTCCACCACGCGCTCCGGGCTCGAGCAATAAAAACCACCAAACAGATAGCCCTCGAGCCACTCACGCGCGTCATCCAGACAGCCGTTGCGACCGATGCAATCCAACAGCACTTGGACTTCGTCGTCCGAAAAACCGAACCATCGATCACACCAACTCGACAACGCTGTCGCCGACCGATAGGAAACCCCACGTTGGGACAACGCAAACTCGGCATGACCGGGGCGTTCGCACATCAGACACGTCAATCGCAACGAGTCGCCGGCATCGGCAATGGTGTCGAACAACATTCGGCTGAGCGACTCTAGGGAATCCACGCTACCGTCGTCCTTAGCGTCCAAACGCTTTGGACATACCGCGTCGTAGTCGTCTATCAGAAGAACAACCCGCTCATCGAAAGCCGTCTGAAGCAGTTTAATAAGCACGCCAAGCGCCGCATCGATCTCCTTATCGCTGGCCACCCCACGCGCCGCCCTCTCGATAAGACGAACCTCACGTCTTGACAGATCAGGCGCGGCAAGCAGCGGCAGCAATCGGGCGCACTCGCGCACGACAGCCCCGCGAATTGCTGCCGCAGCACCAGCGCCATGCCTCGAAGCGGCAGCTGTAAAGTCGAGCATGATGACCGGATAACTCGCGTACTCATCACGATAGCGACCGCCGCCCGCCTGCCAAATCTGGGTACCAGCGAACAGGCTTCGATCCGGCAGCCGGTGATCAGGTCGTTCCAAATAGCACTTGAGCATCGATAAATTCATGCTCTTGCCAAAACCCTTGGGCCGACAGCAAAACGCAACAGGTGCTTCACTGTCCAATATATCGGCAATAAACATAGTCTTATCGACGAGCAAACACCGATTGATTGCATCGGAAAAGTCGTGTGCATCAACCGGTAGAGCTGCGCTATCCGCATGATTGAGCAACCGTGCACCAAACGCATGAGTAAAACCACAATTCACCTGTTCAGACACCGTAGACTCTCCTTCTAACGCAGCACGATGCCCATTGTAGCGAGCGGGTAGAGCGCAACAATATCGACATGCAAACGTTTCGGGCAGCGGTAGCAACAGACCCCCGAGGGGGCATAACAAATCGTTGCACAACAAAAAAGGGGCCCGATGCCGCCGCACCGGACCCCGTCCCAAACTCTTATAGAAAACGATCTGGAAGATTACTCCTCCGAGCCGTCCTCCCCAGAAGCCTTCTTCTGCTGATCGAGCTTATGCTTACCACTTACGATAGACGTAGCGCCCAGTGTGGCCAAGCTTGCACTGGCAAGGCTCGCCATCACAATCAGATCGCCCGTCTTGGGCATGTTGCCGCCCGAAGACTTGGTAGTTGTAGTCGTCGTAGTCGTGGTGGTCACCGTTTTGGAGTCATTTTGCTCCTGGACCTGGTCATCGGTGTTGCCCTTACCGCTGTCCTCGCTCTGCTGCTTTCCGTCCTCAGTCTTGCCTTTGCTCTTGTCTTTCTCCTCAGATTCAGACTTCTTATCCTCGTCCTTCTTCTGTTCGGACTTGTCGCTCTTCTCCTCAGAGCTAGAACCCTTATCGGATTCGGTCTTCTCGGAAGCCTTGTCCTTGGAGTCGCCCTTTGCGGCTTCGATCTTTTCCGTGGAAACCTGATCAGAGTTGCCCTTGTTCTGGGTCGAGCCGTTATTGACGCCAGCCATCAGCGAAGAGCCCAGCGTAGAACCAAGCTGCTCGGAGAAAGAAGGCTTCTTGTCCGGCGAAGCAACGGGAACGTCCGGCGCCTTATTCGAGTCATCCTTGGAAGCATCGGAACCAGGGGTTGCGTCAGAGCCGGAGCCGTTGTTAGAGCCGGTGTCAACGGACGAATCGCTCGAGCCGGTGGATGAGTTAGAGGTGCCAGCGCCGGTCGAACCAGAAGCGTCGCTGTCCGTATTGCCGGCAGAGCTTGAAGACGAATCGCCCGCAGCAGAGCCGTTTGAATCGGAGCCGTTCGAGGTAGAGCCGTTGTTGGTAGCGCCACCAGCAGAGCCATCACCGTCAGCACCGGTCGAGGGCGCATCCATCCTGTCATCGTTGGCATCGTCGCTCGAGTCGTCATTCGAATCAGGCGTCGGCGAGGGCGCCGGCGTGGGCTCGGGCTGCACGGGCGTCGCAGCGGCAGCGGCCTCGTCCTCGGCGATATAAACCAAGCAGTCCTTCAGCTCGTTGCGGTAGCGGTTCTTCCAGCCCTCATGATACTGGGGCTGGCTCGAATACTTGGTCGCCACGTTATTGACCACACTGTTGGAAAGCGCCGTCACAAACTCGCGATCAGTCATACTGTTAGAAAGGTTTGCCCAACGGAAGAAGTCCCTGCAACCACCGGTGCCGCACATGTTGGTGATGCTCCACACCATGCCCTTAACGCAATCGGTACGGCCCGAAATATCAATGCCCAGGCCGCTCTTGAGCCACGCCTCGGTCACCGCATAGTACGAGTTGTACGCATACGCATCCTGCAGAGCCGAGAACTCAACAGGGTCGGTGTTATAAGCACCTTGGAAAGCCTCCTGCGCAATACGGCCCAACTCGGTGAGCTGGCCGTTCTCGTACATGGCATTGCTCGTGTTGGAAATCTCGCTGCCGCGATCAATCGCATCCTTGAGCATGCTGTATTTTTCGGGGTTGTAGTTGTAGGCCTGCTTCATAAACGGGATGAGCGACCAACGACGGTCGAACTGGTAATAACCCAGCGCGTTATAACCGTCACCGTACGAAAAGCCCTGGTTATAGTTGCCGTGACTCTCGTATTTGGTGAAGTACTTCATCTCGGGAGTCACGTTAACAAACGAAACGCCCTGGACCGACCTCAGCACGCCCGAGAAGGACTGCTGGGTGTAGAGACCCTTATCGATATCGGTGGCATCCGAGGCAACGCCCGGCGTGGGCTCCTCGGCAGCGGCGAGTGCCGGCACGGAAACGGCGCCAAACGAAAGCGCCAGCGTCAGGCCCGCGACAATAGCAGAATGCTTGGGCTGCATAAGATCCTCCCTGCATTGGTGTAGTTAAAGTGCAGTTTGCAAAGATAAAAATAAGTATTGCAGCTCGCCCGTTGTTGCACAACAACCCCTCGGTAAACGGCAACAACCCTCCGCGAAATCCGCGAAATCTAAAGGAATTAAACAAACTGGTCGTCGGGCACCAGAAGAAGATCGCCGTAGCGTCCCATCAGCCCGTCTCTCAACTGACAGAAAGCGGGGATATAGACGTTCAAGATGCGCTGAATCAAATCTTGAGCGAGCTTGTTGTCGTAGATATGGACGTTCGTATTGCGGTCTCTGAGCATGTCTAGCCAGGCCGCCTCATCAATAAAGTCGTAGAATCGGTACGACTCCTTCAAGATGGCACGAGGAGACCCCGACGCGGCAAGCGTGGCGCCCTCATACTCGAGCAGACGCTTAAGGAGCTTCCAGCTCAGTTCAAATTGAAGATTGAACTTATTAATCAATCCACTCTGAACAAAATCATTGTTGAGATCCTGATTGGGCGCATCCTCAAGATTCGCCAAGGCGCTAACAAAGTTCTCATATTTTTTCATACAGAATCACACCATCCCTGGCAATCTCATCGAGCAATTGCTGCGATAGGGACTCGTCGAGATTGACGACATCTACATCTAAAAGAGTATCAAGATGTTCCTCGATCAAATATGAGAAACGGCCGAAATCCCGGCAACCTGCTACGGCGATGTCAATATCGCTCTTGGGCAAGTTGTCGCCTCGAGCACGAGAACCAAACAACACGACCTTCTCGGCGTCACATTCCCGAGCAAAAACTTCAATTTGCTTATACACCTTGTCGAGAGATGCCATTTGCAGCCCTACAGCTTAATGTCAAAGTTGATCTCGGGGACGGCGGCCAGGTCGGCCAACGTCACGCCGTCGACGTACTTTTCGATCACGTCATCCAGACCGCGCCAGAACTTGACGGTCGAGCACAAATCGCTACGGGTGCAGCTGTTGTCGATGCCATCGCACGCCACCGGAGCCGTGCTGCCCTCAACGGCACGCAGGATGTCGCCGGCACGCACCTCGGCCGGGTCCTTGGCCATCATGTAGCCGCCGCCCTTGCCGCGCACGCTCTTAAGCAGGCCCGCCTTCATAAGCGGACGAACCAGCTGCTCCAGATACTTTTGCGAGATGTGCTCGCGGTCGGCAACCTCGCGCAAGGCAATCTTGCCCTCGGCGTCGCCCAGCGCCGCGATATAGATCATTAACCGGAGGGCATAGCGGCCCTTGGAAGAAATGAGCATACCTACCCTCCCATCGCATCTGGAACAACATGACCAGGTTTGTTTGTCCCAAATCTTAAGTAATTGGGACAAACACAACAGGTTATTTTGTCCCAGAATTTGAAAAGTCGAGTGGATTAGTCGGGTTTTCCCTTGACTAACGCCGAACCCATAGTAACTTTATTCCGAGAAGATTCCTAGGGTTTAGTACACCTATGAGTACACCATACACAGAGAGGGACAGCATGAGCGCAAATCCGCTGCTTTCCATCGAAGGTCTGACCGCCTCCGTGGACGAGAAGACCATCCTCCACAACGTCAACCTTAACGTCGCCGCCGGCGAGACCCACGTGCTGATGGGACCCAACGGCGCCGGCAAGTCCACCCTCGGCCACCTGGTCATGGGCGACCCCGTTTACACGGTCAACGACGGCCGCATCGTCTTTGACGGCCAGGACATCACCGAGCTCACCACCGACAAGCGCTCACGCGCCGGCCTGTTCCTGAGCTTCCAAGCCCCGGTCGAGATCCCTGGCGTGCCGCTGTCGAGCTTTTTGCGCGCCAGCATCGCCGGCCGCCCCGGCCTGGAGATGAAGGGCAAGGAGTTCCGCCGTCGCGTCAAGGAGCTCGCGGCCGAGCTCAACATGGATACCGCCTATCTCAACCGCGAGCTGGGCGTAGGCTTCTCAGGCGGCGAGAAGAAGAAGGTCGAGATGCTCCAGCTTCTGCTGCTGCAGCCCAAGCTCGCCATTCTGGACGAGACCGACTCCGGCCTGGACGTCGACGCCCTGTCCACCGTCAGCCACGGCATGGATGCCTACCGCAAGAGCTGCGACGGCTCCATGCTCATCATCACGCACAATACGCGCATCCTGGAGCACCTGGATGTCGACCGCGTCCACGTTATGGTCAAGGGCCACATCGTGCGCGAGGACGACGCCTCGCTCATCCCCTGGATCGACAAGAACGGCTTTGAGACCTTCGAGCATGAGGCCGCCGAGCAGCGCGCCCAGGCCGAAGCCGCCGCTGCCGAGCAGCAGGCGTAAAGGGGCGACGCAATGACCAAGAACCGCACCGAGGTCGCGGACATCGACCGCAGCCTCTACGACTTCACCTATGGCGAGGAGGGATTCGAGCGCCTCGATGCCGGCATCACGCCCGACATCGTGCGCGAGATCAGCGCCAAGAAGGACGAGCCACAGTGGATGCTCGACCTGCGTCTGAAGTCCCTCGAGATCTTTAACCGCTTCCCGGACCCGACGTGGGGACCCTCCATCGAGGGTCTGGACATGGACAACATCGTCACCTACGTCAAACCCAACACCGACCAAAAGCACGACTGGGAGTCGGTGCCCGACGACATCAAGAACACCTTTGAGCGCCTGGGTATCCCCGAGGCCGAGCGCAGCTACCTGGCGGGCGTCGGCGCGCAGTACGACTCCGAGCTCGTCTACCACAACATGCAGGACACCGCGTCCAAGATGGGCATCGTCTACTCCGGCATCGAGGAGGCCCTGCACGATCCGCGGTGGGAGCCGCTCATCCACGAGAAGTTTATGACGCTCATCCCGCCCACCGACCACAAGTTTGCGGCTCTGCACGGCGCCGTGTGGTCGGGCGGCTCGTTTGTCTACGTGCCCAAGGGCACCAAGTTGGACTTCCCGCTGCAGAGCTACTTCCGCCTCAACGCCAAGGGTGCCGGCCAGTTTGAGCACACGCTCATCATCGTCGAGGACGATGCCGACCTGCACTTTATCGAGGGTTGCTCCGCGCCCAAGTACAACGTGGCCAACCTCCACGCCGGCGCCGTCGAGCTCTTTGTGGGCAAGCGTGCGCACCTGCGCTACTCGACCATCGAGAACTGGTCCAAGAACATGTACAACCTCAACACCAAGCGTGCGCGCGTGGACGAGGACGGCGACATCGAGTGGATCAGCGGCTCCTTCGGTAGCCACGTGGGCTACCTCTACCCCATGAGTGTGCTCAACGGCCGCCGCGCCCGGTCGAGCTTTACCGGCATCACCTTTGCCGGCGCCGGGCAGAACCTCGATACCGGCTGTAAGGTCGTGCTCAACGCCCCCGAGACCTCGGCAACCGTCGAGACCAAGGGCATCTCCAAGAGCGGCGGCATTCAGACCTTCCGCAGCTCCATCGTGGCCACGCCCAAGGCCGAGGGTTCCAAGGCAACCGTGAGCTGCCAGTCGCTCATGCTCGACGACCAGAGCCGCTCCGACACCATCCCCGCCATGGACATCCGCGCCAAGAACGTCGACATCGGCCACGAGGCCACCATCGGCCGCATCGGCGACGACAAGGTGTTCTACCTGATGAGCCGCGGCATCTCGGAGGAAGAGGCCCGCACCATGATCGTCAACGGCTTTGCCAACCCGGTCTCCAAGGAGCTGCCGCTGGAGTACGCCGTCGAGATGAACAACCTGATCAAGCTCGAGATGGAAGGAGCGATCGGATAATGAAACAGACCACGAACACCGCTGCTACCGCCCTTGAGCAGGTCAACGCGATGCCGGCCGCCACTTGGGGCTGGCTGAAGATGAATCAGACCAAGCTCGAGCTCTCTGACGAGCTTGCCGCCGCTCCCACCGAGGCCGTTGAGGTCGAGGGCTTGGACGAGCAGTTTACTGGCGTGGCAGACGCGTTCGAAGCCGCCATGGACACCATGGCCGAGCGCTTCCCCGAGCGCCGCGCCTCCGCCCCCGGCGACGCCGCCGACCGCGCCCGCATCACGCCTGAGACCGAGCTCGACGTGCCCGCCACCTCCATCTACCAGGCCGGCGCCATCAAGCTCGAGGAGGAGCTCTCCCCTGCCGAGGCCTTCGAGACTGGCATGGGCGAGGCTACCTACACCTACCTGGCCGACCACGCCACCAAGCGCGTCGTCATCGATGTGCCCGCATACAAGCACGCCACGGTTACCGTGCGCGTGAGTGGCGTCGACGCTGCCGCGGCCATCGCCGCCATCGATGTCGTCGCCCGTCCGCAGGCAACGCTCGACCTGCGCATAGCCCCGGACTCCCCCGTTGCCGGCCAAGGCGTCGTGGGCTCCGCGCTACGCGTGTGCGCCCACGAGTACGCCACCGTCAACGTGACCTGCACGCAGACGCTCGACGATAGCTGGATCGCGCTCGACGACACCGGCCTGTTCCTGGACGAGGGCGCGCGCGTCAACGTGCAGCACACCGTCCTGGGTGCTGGCGCCAGCGCCACCGGCCTTGCCGGCGACCTGTTGGGCGATACCGCCAAGGTGACGATCGATACCGATTACCTGGGCGCCCGCGAGCAGGTGCGCGACTTTAACTACGAGCTGCGCCACCGCGGCCGCAAGACCGAGTGCGAGATCGACGCCAACGGCGTGCTGACTGGCACGTCCAAGAAGGTCTACCGTGGCACCATCGACCTCGTGCACGGTTGCAAGGGCGCAACCGGCACCGAGCGCGAGACGGCGCTCTTGGCCAACAAGGGCGTCGACAACAAGACCGTCCCCGTCATCCTCTGCGACGAGGACGACGTTGCCGGCAACCACGGCGCCACCATCGGTCACGTCCGCGACGAGCAGCTGTTCTACCTCGCCTGCCGCGGCCTTGACCAAAACGCCGCCGAGGACCTGTTCATCCGCGCCAAGCTGGAGGACGCCGCACTTTCCACCACCGACGAGCGCACCCGCGCCGCCGTCGTCCGCCTAGGCAACAACCTGATCGACAACTTTGAAGAGGAGCTCGCATGATCGACACCGAGCACGTTAAATGCGACACCTGTACTGCCCCCGAGCCCATGGAGCTCGACGCCAGCGACGAGGCTTCGCGCGGCTGGCCCACCGTGGACATCGAGACCAACCCCTACAAGGGCCAGTTCCCGCTGTTCCAGCAGCACCCCGAGATCGCCTTCCTCGATAGCGCCGCCACCGCGCAGCGCCCCGCCTGCGTGCTCGACGCCGAGCGCGACTTCTACCAGCGTATGAACGCCAACCCCCTGCGCGGCCTGTACTCGCTGTCCGTCGAGGCCACCGATGCCATCGCGAAGGTCCGCCAGCAGATCGCCGACCTCATCGGCGCCGCCCAGGCCAACGAGGTCGTCTTCACCCGCAACACGAGCGAGTCGCTCAACCTGGTCGCCAAGAGCTTTGCACCCACGGTGCTCGAGCCCGGTGACGAGGTCGTCATCACCATCATGGAGCACCACTCCAACCTGATTCCGTGGCAGCAGGTCTGCCGCGAGACCGGCGCCAAGCTCGTCTACCTCTACCCTACCAAGACCGGCCAGCTCACCACCGAGGAGGTTCTTGCCAAGGTGGGTCCCAAGACCAAGATTCTGGCCGTGGGTCAGGTTTCTAACGTGCTGGGCGTCGAGAACCCGGTCAAGAACCTCGGCAAGCTCGTCCACAAGTACGGCGGCTATCTGGTCGTCGACGGCGCGCAGTCGCTGCCGCACATGCCGGTCGATGTGGCCGACCTGGGAGCCGACTTCTTTGCCTTTAGCGCACACAAGGCCATGGGCCCCATGGGCATCGGCGTGCTGTGGGGCAAGATGGACCTGCTCAACGCCATGCCGCCCATGCTCACCGGCGGCGAAATGATCGATTCGGTCACCGAGCAGGACGCCGTCTGGGCGCCCGTCCCCGAGAAATTCGAAGCCGGCACGCAGGACGCCGCCGGCATCTTCGCCACGGGTGCGGCACTCGACTACCTGGTCAACACGGTGGGTTACGAGAACATCCAGGCCCGCGAGCAGGCACTCGTCCACTATCTGATGGGCGAACTCATGCAGCTCGACTTTGTCCAAATCATCGGTTCCATCTACTGGGACAACCACCACGGCGTTGTGAGCTTTAACGTCAAGGGAATTCACCCGCACGACGTCGCGAGCATCATGGACATGGACGGCGTCTGCATCCGCGCCGGCCACCACTGCGCTCAGCCGCTGCTCACCTGGCTGGGCGTCGAGAACCTTGCCTGCTGCCGCGCCAGCGTGGCCTTCTACAACGACAAGGCCGACATCGACAAGTTCATCGCCGGCCTGCATCACGTTTGGAGCACGTTCAATGGGTAATCTGTACACCTCCACCACGTTTATGGAGCACAACTCGCACCCCGACTATAAGTACGAGATGGATGCCCCCACGCATGAGCACGACGGCATCAACCCCAGCTGTGGCGACGAGCTCACCTTGCAGCTGCGTGTCGAGAAGGGCGTGATCGAGGAGGCCTCGTTTACCGGGCACGGCTGCGCCATCAGCCAGGCCAGCGCCGACATCATGGCCGACCTCATCACCGGCGAGACGGTCGAGGAGGCTCGTCGCCTGGCAGGGCTTTTCCTGGCCATGATCCGCGGCGAGCAGCTCTCCGAGGAAGACCTGGAAGATTTGGACGAGGCCGCCCAGCTCCAGGACATTTCGCACATGCCCGCCCGCGTCAAATGCGCCGAGCTCGCCTGGCGCACCCTCGACGGCATGCTCGAGGGGCAAGCTAACCAGTAGCGTATGCCCCGAATCCAAGGTTTTTGATTGCAGAGCCGCCCGATACGGGCGGCTCTGTTTTTTCCTAATGAGCACAGATGCACAAAGTCCGCGCGTCCGGCGCCCCGTCTGACATTTGCCTCACAGCCAGACGCGAACACGGGCGTTTTCCACAGCACCAAAGGCCTGCGGCAGGGCCCCGGGCCCGCCAAGCAATGTGCCAAGCCCCGTTCTGCGAAGCTCCGACTCGCTTCGCGCCTACCGCAGACGGGTCCCATAGGGAGCGGCGTGCATTTTTGCGAGTATTCAGCACGCCAAGCTGTGTGTATACACATCGAAAGCGTTAATCAACGTCTTTAGGCGCATATATATTGTGTTTTAGAACAAGCATCGCGGTCTGACGGGACGCAGGCACGTGCTTCGGGGGCGCAACGGCGAGAATCAATAGCTTCGGGACCCGTATGTTGCAAGATTGCGGCGGTGCCGACAGCACCACGATGCTGAAAACTCGGTTTATTGCACGGCGCAGACGGGGGTAGGCACGGGCAAATCCGGACTGAGCCGTTATTTTATGCAAGATGGCGATTGTTCTATGCATATTAAGAAGTGCAGTTACCGTACCAAGCTTTTAAACGCTGGTTGCGGCGTATGGACGACCCCAGCTGCGGTGAACAGGCGACCCTACATCACGTTTCCGCCAGCCCTCATCGCCGTTCGCGCGCGGGCGCGCACGATACGAGAGACGCTACTTTTGCCAATCCCGGTATAGCGCTCAATCTGGCGCACCGTGAAACCGGCATCGTGCAATCCAACAATAACGGTATCACGCTGCGCCGGCGGTGCAGTTTTAACCCCATTGAGCGGAACCCCGAGGCTCTTCGCCATCTTGTCGGCAAAGGCGTGGCGTTCCCACTCTGTCTCTTTCATATCGCACAGCGCCGGCTCGCTACCGTCGGGCGTCGAAAGCGAATAGGCAGCAAAGGCCTCGGCAGAACCAAAAAGCTCAAGCACGCAAGAAGGATCGCAAAATCCCCTCGTGGCATCTGCCGCATCACTGTCGTAAGCGCGCAGATGTTCCGCAAAGCTGCTCCAGGGATAACGCTCGATTAGGCTAACGCCCGCCTCCTGCGGATCGGCGTGTACGGAACGAATAGCCTCCATCACCTGCCAGTCGGTATCGAGCGAGCGCCGGTCAAAACGGTTCTGGAACAGATGGCCCGTGCGCCCCGTGTGTTTATTGAACCGCCGCGCGTACGTCAAGAGCAGCCGGTGCATCGCAGCGCTCATCCTGTCCTCGTAATCTGCAAGCACCAAATGCACGTGATTGCCCATAAGGCACCAGGCGATAACCGTCACACCCTCCTCGCGGCAGCACTCGCGCATCAGCTCCAAAAACTCCCACCGGTCTTCATCGCCCTCAAAGATGAGCTGCTTGCCCGCACCGCGAGCACAGACATGGTAAAAGCCGGTAACCGTTCTCCAAACGCGCTGCATGGCGCTCCCTTCGCCGGGATCTGCTTGCCATCCAATACAGCACGATTGAAGCGTGCCATCAAAACATTCACGCAAAACAATACACTCGCGCGGCCAAAGGCAGTAAACAGGCGGCGAACGGCACCGTTGCAACAGGTCAACCCCTGCAACACTTACAAGAGCCGACCAAAAGCTTGCCCAAGACGGACCCCCTCTACGGAAGTTCACGACCACAGAACATAGAGTTAAACCGTTTCAATTAAAACTTCCGGACTTCTCGCTACGAAAACTGAGCCGTTCGCCGAATATTCCGTGCATTTCGCGGTATTATAGGGGCTGCATGTCATGTCCCTTTCGAAGGGTCGCCCGGCAATCGCCAGCCACGACCCCCAGACGGGACGCCAACACGATAGAGAGGAGAGGCATGCAGTACTCACAGGAAGTGGAGAACATGTGCCCCGTTGCCAAGGGTGCATACCACGGCCCCGCACCCATCCCCGAGGAGGGCAAGTGGGTCCAGGCTAAGGAGATTTCCGACATCTCCGGTCTTACGCACGGTGTGGGTTGGTGCGCACCTCAGCAGGGCGCCTGCAAGCTCACGCTGAACGTCAAGGACGGCATCATCGAGGAGGCCCTCGTTGAGACCATCGGCTGCTCGGGCATGACCCACTCTGCCGCCATGGCTTCCGAGATCCTTCCCGGTAAGACCATCCTCGAGGCCCTCAACACCGACCTCGTCTGCGACGCCATCAACGTTGCTATGCGCGAGATCTTCCTGCAGATCGTTTACGGCCGCAGCCAGACCGCGTTCTCCGAGGGCGGCCTGCCCGTGGGCGCCTCCCTCGACGACCTCGGCAAGGGCCTTCGCTCTCAGGTCGGCACCATGTTCGGCACCAAGGCCAAGGGCGCTCGTTACCTCGAGCTCGCTCAGGGCTACGTCACCCGCATGGCTCTCAACGACAAGAACGAGATCATCGCGTTCGAGTTCCTGAACCTCGGCAAGTTCACCGACGCCGTCAAGGCCGGTAAGACCCCCGAGGAGGCCATCGCTGGCGCTATGGGCCACTATGGTCAGTGGGAGAATGCTGCCAAGTACATCGACCCGCGCACCGACGAGGAGACTCACTCCGTCGCCAGCGTGTTCCCGGTTCACGAGTAGAAAGGGAGGGAAATAACTATGACTGTTACGTTCGAAGGTTACGAGCGCCGCGCTGACAAGATCAACAAGTGCCTCGCCGACAACGGCATCGCCTCCCTCGAGGAAGCTCTGCAGATCTGCACCGACAAGGGCTTCAACCCGCGTGAGATCGTCAACAACACCCAGTCCATCGCCTTCCAGAACGCTGAGTGGGCCTACACCCTCGGCTGTGCTCTCGCTGTCAAGCGTGGCGCCAAGTCCGCTTCTGAGGCTGCCGCCATCATCGGCGAGGGCATCCAGGCCTTCACCGTTCCCGGCTCCGTCGCCGAGGACCGCAAGGTTGGTCTGGGCCACGGCAACCTGGGCGCTATGCTGCTCTCCGACGACACCGAGTGCTTCGCCTTCCTGGCCGGCCACGAGTCCTTCGCTGCCGCTGAGGGCGCTATCGGCCTGGCTCTGAACGCCAACAAGGCTCGCAAGAA
This sequence comes from Collinsella sp., assembly GCA_018378775.1. Taxonomy (GTDB): domain Bacteria; phylum Actinomycetota; class Coriobacteriia; order Coriobacteriales; family Coriobacteriaceae; genus Collinsella. The sequence goes on from JAGZWV010000002.1 coordinate 29,293, forward strand.
GCCGCTGCGCGTTATCCTCAACGGTCTGGGCAAGGACGCCGCTCAGATCATCGCCCGCATCAACGGCTTCACCTATGTGAAGACCCAGTTCGACTACTACACGGGCGAGCTCAAGGTCGTCGAGACCATCCCCTACTCCGATGGTCCCCGCGCTGCCGTTAACTGCTACGGCTCCGACGACGTCCGCGAGGGCGTTGCCATCATGTGGCACGAGAACGTCGACATCTCGATCACCGGTAACTCCACCAACCCCACGCGCTTCCAGCACCCCGTCGCTGGCACCTACAAGAAGGAGCGCATCGAGGCTGGCAAGAAGTACTTCTCCGTCGCTTCTGGTGGCGGCACTGGCCGCACCCTGCACCCGGACAACATGGGCGCCGGCCCTGCCTCTTACGGCATGACCGACACCATGGGCCGTATGCACTCCGACGCCCAGTTCGCCGGTTCTTCCTCCGTGCCTGCGCACGTCGACATGATGGGTCTCATCGGCATGGGCAACAACCCCATGGTTGGTGCCACCGTCGCCTGCGCTGTCGCCGTCGAGGAGGCCCTCAAGGCCTAATCGCGCCCGCGCGATGCTCATATAGTTGAGCTTTGGAGCCGCTACCTTTCGAGGTAGCGGCTCTTTTTGTTTGCCCCGTCTCAAATTGGTTACTCTTATTAAAGGGTCCGATGTATCAGTTGTGGTGAAATACGGACTGAATTGCATCCATACAGGCCAAAACAGTCCGTATTCCACCGCAACTTATCAAATGGGCCGACCGAAGTGGCCGAGTCCACCTGACGCCCACCTGCCATATTTGCCCTTTACCGATTTGCCGAGTCTTTGCGACCCCATTGCCGATCACCCGTGCGACAATGCGCCGGACGAGAAAGGAAGCCAATGGAATCGACTGATGTACTGGTAATTGGATCTGGCATTGCGGGCCTTTGCGCCGCCATCGAAGCGGCATGTACAGGTGCAGCCGTCACTGTGGCAAGCGCCGGCAAAACCATGAGCGGATCGAGCTTTTTCCCGGGCACCTGGGGCCTGGGCCTTATTGGCCCCGTCGACGAAGGCGACGAGCAGGACCTCATCGACACCATCCAGGCCGTGGGCGGCGGCGTTGCCGACCCTACGCTCGTCCAGACGTTTGTCCACGGTATTCCTCAGGCGATTGACTGGCTCGAGCAGGATCTGGGTGTTGAGCTCCAGCGTCCGCAAAGCGCTGAGAGCGCTCAGCAAAAGCAGTTTATCCCCTGCTTTGACCACAAGACGCGCATGTGGCGCGGTCTCACCCGCAAGCCCCTTGAGGACGCTCTGACGACCTGGATCGAGTCGCTCGGCATTCGCCTGCTCCCCCGCCATGAGCTTATCGACCTTATTGAGGACACGAACGGCAGAATCACTGGAACCGTGCTCTACAACCTCACCGAAGATCGAATCGTGCCCTTTGCTGCCAAGGCCACGATCATCGCAGCCGGTGGCACAGGCGGCCTGTTCGAGCGCAGCCTTACGTCGGCCGATGTGCTCAGCTCCTCGCAAGCCATCGCATTGGCGCACGGCGCATCGCTTACCAATATAGAGTTCATGCAGATGATGCCCGGCCTCATCGAGCCCAAGCGAAACCTGGTCTTCAACGAGAAAACCTGGCGCTACGTACATGTAGACCAGCCGGCAGATATTACCGACGACAAGCTGGACGACCTGCTCGAGCAGCGCTCTGGATATGGTCCCTTCACGTCACGCTTGGCCTCCCGCGCTATCGATCTCGTCATCGATCAGGCAGGTGCCGAAGGTCTGGCACTCCACTACGACTTCCCCCGCGAGGATATCCCAGAGTTTGTGCAGACCTTTGCCAACTGGCTGCAAGACGAGCACGGCATCGCCCCGACTGACGAGATGCGCGTTGCGATGTACGCCCACGCCGCTAACGGCGGTATTAAGATCGATAAGACTGCGCACACGGGCGTTGAGGGCCTCTACGCTTGCGGCGAGGCGACAGGCGGCATGCACGGCGCCGACCGCATTGGTGGCTTGTCAAGTGCCAACGGCATCGTATTCGGACGCATCGCAGGCGCATCGGCAGCCCTTGCAGCGCAGCAAGAGCCTGAGACAGCCCTGATGGCGGATATCGACCTCCCCCACTACGGCATTGCCACAACAGATGCCGAACGCCTGACACACGGCCTTAAGCACACGATGAGCACCTATTGCATGATCAACCGCACCGAGACGGGCCTATCCGAGGCATTACACGAGCTTGAGGGCTTGAAGACAGAGGCAACGACCTTGAGCACACAGAAAGCCCAGGACAGCGAAGTCGCAGCCCTCGCCCGCCTGCAATCGCAGATTCAACTAGCACAGGAAATGGTCAAAGCCATGCGTAAGCGAACCGAAAGTCTCGGATCGCACTATCGAGCGGATTAAACTGGACACCTATCTAAAGCAGAACACAACTAATCGATATCTATGGGCCCCGCGAGCTCGAAGTGGCTCGGGGCTCATTCGTGTCCGCACGGCAGCGTATCCTTATTCTAAATACAGAGCGGGCAAAGCCCGCATAAACAATAGACCAGCGAGGAGGAGATATGGACAGTAGAGATATCGAGAAGTGGCGTGTCGAACTTGATAGCTACGCCAATGTGGAAGACGGCGTTGAGTATTGGCTCGCACGCGATTTAATGGAACCCATGGGATACACTCGATGGGAGAACTTCGCCGAAGTTGTTAAGAGGGCAAAAGTCTCGTGCGAAACAAACAAAACTCCAGTTGATTCCCATTTTCGTGACACCACGAAAATGGTAACTGCCGGTGTCGCCGCTCGCGCGGTTAAAGACTACAAACTTACGCGCTATGCATGCTATTTAATCGCCCAGAACGGAGACCCAAACAAGCCAGAGATCGCGCTCGCACAGGCATACTTCGCCGTGCAGACCCGCCGCCAAGAGCTCATAGAGCAGCGCTTTGCAGAGATTCAGCGCTTGCAGGCGCGCCACTCGCTATCCGATTCAGAGAAACAGCTCTCGGGTATTGCGTTCAAACGCGGCGTGGACTCCAAAGGATTCGCGATCATCAAGTCGAAGGGCGATGAAGCGTTATTCGGCGGTAGAAGCACGGCGGAAATGAAGCAGCAGCTCGGCGTACCCAAGAGCACGGCATTGGCGGACAGGTTAGCCGATGTCCTCATCAAAGCAAAGGACCTTACGAACTCGATGACGGCCTTCAACGCCGAGGAACACGACCTGTACGGCCTGGACCAGATCAAACAAGAGCACGTCGAGAACAACACAAGCGTGCGTGGCAGCCTCATCGACCGCGGAATTGTCCCCGAGAACCTACCACCTGCCGAGGATACAAAAAAGCTCGAGCGTCGCGTGAAGGCAGACGAGAAGAAACTCAAGGAGGGTACTGACGGTTTTACCGATCCCCAGGGTAGACTCGATCTGTGAAAGCGGCTGTGCCCCGACGGGTTCGACCCCATGTAAGGTCAACAAAAAAGCGACCAGCCTATGCCAGTCGCTTTAACAATCTTTGGGTGGGCCGTCAGGGGGTCGAACCCTGGACCTTGGGATTAAGAGTCCCCTGCTCTACCAACTGAGCTAACGACCCAAAGCTAAAGTCCGTTGTGGCGGACTTTAGAGGAGATATCGTGTGGTGGGCCGTCAGGGGGTCGAACCCTGGACCTTGGGATTAAGAGTCCCCTGCTCTACCAACTGAGCTAACGACCCGATATCAACACGAAGCAAGAACTGGGGTGGGTAAAGGGACTCGAACCCTCGACCTACGGGACCACAACCCGTCGCTCTAGCCAACTGAGCTACACCCACCGTGTCCTGTGCGCTTCGCGCTCGACTATTATTGCAAGGAACGCCACGCGATGCAAGCCCCAATTTTCAAGAATTTTGAAAAGAGTTTTTCGAGACCATTTCGAGCAAATCCCACCAGTTCCATAGGAGTAAACTTGCCCCACTGCAAATGCTCGAAAGGACCGGCATGAAAGAACTCTCCAACCGCACGGCAACGTTTACCGATTCCGTCATCCGCCGCATGACGCGCATCTCCAACAAGTATGGCGCCGTCAACCTGTCGCAGGGCTTCCCCGACTTCGATCCCCCGGCGCAGCTGCTCAACAGCCTGAGCACCATCGCCGCCGATCCCAAGCCGCTCTATCACCAGTACTCCATCACCTGGGGCTCCCAGGCCATGCGCGAGGCGCTCGCCGCCAAACAGGAGCACTTTATGGGCATGCCGGTGAACCCCAACGAGAATATCGTAGTCACCTGCGGCTCCACCGAGGCCATGATGGCCGCCATGATGACGGTCACCAACCCCGGCGACAAGGTCGTCATCTTCTCGCCGTTCTACGAGAACTACGGCGCCGACACGATCCTTTCGGGTGCCGAGCCCATCTACGTGCCGCTCAACCCGCCCACATTCGACTTTGACCGCGAGACACTCGAGGCGGCCTTCCGCGACAACGACCCCAAGGCCATCGTCCTATGCAACCCTTCCAACCCCTGCGGCAAGGTCTTTACACGCGATGAGCTCGCCTTTATCGCCGACCTCTGCAAAAAGTACGACACCTACTGCATCACCGACGAGGTGTACGAGCACATCGTCTACGCGCCCCACGAGCACGTCTATATGGCCACGCTGCCCGGCATGTTCGAGCGAACCATCAGCTGCAGCTCGCTGTCCAAAACGTACTCCATCACCGGCTGGCGTCTGGGCTACACCATTGCCCCGGCCCAGATCACCGAGCGCATCAAGAAGGTCCACGACTTCCTCACCGTGGGTGCCGCCGCTCCCCTGCAGGAAGCTGTCGTCACCGCCCTCAACTTCGACGACAGCTATTACCAGGAGGTCCTCGACCTCTACACCGCCAAGCGCGACCTGTTCTGTCAGGGACTCGGCAGCATCGGCCTCACGCACAACGTGCCGCAGGGCGCCTACTACGTCATGATGGACATCTCTGAGTTTGGCTATGACAGCGACCTCGAATTCTGCGAGGACCTCGCGTCTAAGGTGGGCGTGGGCGCCGTGCCCGGCTCGAGCTTCTTCCGCGAGCCCGTCAACCATCTGATTCGTTTCCACTTTGCCAAGCGAGACGAGACGCTTAACGCGGCGCTGGAGAACCTCAAGTCGCTACGTGATAAAAACAAGCCGCGCGGGTAAGGACGGCCCGGCAACTAAAGCAACCAAAGAAGCCCCGCACCGCCCGCCGCGTTGCGAGGCTTCTTTCTATAGCGCTTTCTTAAATAGTTTAGAGCTCTATACTTTAGTCACGGAGCAACTCGTCCCAGAGAGAGGAATACTATGGCAGAGCAGCAGCTTATCGGAGCGCTCGAGGCCGGTGGCACCAAGATGGTCTGCGCCACGGGCTATGCGGACGGTACGGTCCTAGAGCGCGAGCAGATCGCGACCACGACCCCGCAGGAGACCGTTGAGGCCGTCAACGCATGGTTTGCCGACAAGGGCATCGCCGCGCTGGGCATCGGCGCCTTTGGCCCCACCGCAGTCAACCCTGCCTCGCCCCAATACGGCAAGATCCTGGAGACGCCCAAAACGGCATGGCGCTACTTTGACCTGCTGGGCACTATCCAAAACGAGCTCAATATCCCCTGCGGCTACGATACCGACGTCAACGTCGCCTGCCTGGGCGAGGTCACGTTTGGTTGCGCCAAGGGCCTCACCGACGTGGTCTACCTGACCATCGGCACCGGCGTGGGCGCCGGCGTGCTCTCGGGCGGTAAGCTCGTGCACGGCATGATGCATCCCGAGGCCGGCCACATCCTGGTCACGCGCGACCCGCGCGACACCATTGGCGAGCACAGCGCCTGCCCCTTCCACGACAACTGTCTCGAGGGCCTCATCGCCGGCCCCGGCGTTAAAAAGCGCTGGGATGGCAAGAGCGCCGGAGACATGGCCGATGACCCGGAGGCCATGGACCTGCTCGCAGGCTATCTGGCACAGGCGCTCATGACCTACACGCTGTGCTACGCACCGCAAAAGATCATCATCGGCGGCGGCGTGGCCGACCACACCCCCATCGTGCCGCTCGCACGCAAGAAGTGCGCAGAGATGCTCAACGGCTATATCGTCACGCCCGAGGTCAACGACATCGATAGCTACATCGTCAACAACAGCCTCGAGGGCAAGCAGGGCATCATGGGCTGCCTGGCCCTGGGCGCACAGGCGCTTCAGTAGCAGACGCACCCACAGGGCGTGGCGCGCTCGGCAAATCCAACCTACGGAACGACGCCACCACGCCCCATATAAGCCCTCAAATAAAAAAGGCCGCCTAGGACCAAACAATACGTCCTAGGCGGCCTTTTTGGCGTACATCAGCGACTGTAAGAGATATCGGAGCACAACGCCCGTTGCCGCTCCACAGCAGTCGATCATCACATCGGTGATCATGCCGGCGCGTCCCGGCACAAAGAGCTGAATCGTCTCGTCGATCGAGGGAATCAGCAGCAGGAACACCGCCGTGGGCAGCAGCACGTCAAAGGTGCGCCGGCCCTCAAAATCAAAGGCGTGCGTTGCCAGAATGCCGAGCACCATATACTCGGTAAAATGCGCGCACTTGCGAACAACAAAGTTGGACACCCATTCATATGGAAGTCCCACGCCGTGCAGGAAACAGCGGATAGCTTCCATGACCGTTAGGCTCAGCGAGCCCGACCCCGAGCCGGGAACCAGCGAATTGCCCCAGATCAAGAGCGCCATCAGGCAGGTCGCGACCGCCCATTTTCGATTGATCTTAACCATGCAGAAGTTATGCCTCCGCGCGGAGCGGCGCGAAGCTGGCGGTACCGCCCTCGATAACGCTCAGATAGGCACGGCCCGTACGCTTGGCGGTAGAGGACTGCAGGCGCTCGATCTCTTCCTCGAGGATCTGATTGACGCGCTCGTGACGACGATTTTCCATAATGCCGGCGGCAATAGCCTCGGCCCGCTCAATGCTCTCACGCGAGATACGGGCGGTATCCTCGGGGAACACAGCGCTGTGACGGCCGACATAGGCGGGGGCAGCAGGCTGAGGGGCAGCGACGGGAGCGGGGGCTGCAACAGGAGCGGGCTCGTCAATCTCATCCAGAATCGCGGTGGCGGCGGCCCACATGTCCTCGTGGCCCGAGTAATCGGCCATGGGGACATCAACCTCAAGCGAGGCGTCCGGAAGGTCGCCAGTGTCGATGCGATCTTGGGCATCAATCGATGCAGTGATGGCTGCAGGCTCATCGAGGTCATCGAGGTCGATGTCCGCGGCACCGGAGATGATAGGCATGCTGGCGAGGTTTGCATTGTACGGCGCAGCCTCAGCCGCCTGCTGCTGGGCAGGAGCGCCCCAAAGCGAGCTTTCGGCGGCACGGCGGGCGGCAACGGCCTCCTCGTCCGCAGTCATGGCTTCATCAACGTACGAATTATCGGCAGAAGCGTTCGCGTCCGCCGAGGTAGCGCTGTAGGCGTTATTGGATGCCGCGTTGGCAACGAGTGCCACGAAAGCCGCAGTGCTGCCCGCAGGAGCGGCCTGGGAGCCCGATACGGCACGCGCCGCGGCGGCGATGTCGTCGCGATTGAAGGAGCCGGTCTGCCCGCCGTTGGTGAGCTCGTCGATGGCGACTTGATAGACGTCGTGCGAGCGTGCAGGGTCGCAGCTCACCGGCGAATCGTCGTCGAGCATACTGTCGATCATGGACCAAGCCTCGGCCTCGTCCATAGCATCTGCGGCTCGAGCGATGGTAGGGACACCATCATCGGCATGACGGCGCTGGAACGCACCAGTCAGGCCGGAAAGGAATGCCGAGGTAGACTGCTCCGCCTGAGCCTGAGAAGCAGAAGCCGCAGCGTAAGGAGTCGCATCCTGCTGCTGAGCTGGAATCGAGGCGGTCTTGAACTCGCTTTGATGCTGATTGAGATTGGCGGCACCGCCCATGGCATCGGGCTGGAACAGACGCTCTTCACGCTGCGCACGGTACTCGGCGATACCCAGCGAGGCGGCATAGATACCCACGCCCGCCACCGCGCCCACGGCGAAGGGAACCGCGCCCGCGACGACCGTCTCGTTCACCGACGAAAACGGCAGCGTGGCAGCATACATCACCACGGGAGCGGCAAGGCCGATTCCGCAGGAAAGTCCAGCAAGGACTGCTCGTTGTGTTGCATCAGAAGAAGCCATGAGCTCTCCCCATCTTCCAGCACCCAAATCGCATCATTCAGTTGGCTGCGCGAGAGAAGATGAAGCGGGGCTATGCCCCAAAGCAACGGTATATGGTTCGTTTCATCTGCGTTTTCCGTCGCGAAGCTTGAAAACTATTATGCGAAACCGCCCTGTCGATTGCAAGCGACGATGTCGGATTGAAACGGGAAACGTGCTGCTTGCCAGTCTTATGGTCAAAAATAAGCGCGGATAGGCGATATGGAAAAGGGCCGAGGCTCAAAGCCCCGACCCTTTATCGCATTGATGACTATCGCTGCGTGTGGATGACAACCTAGAACGTCTGCTCGTAGTCGCTGTGCTTTTTGGCCGAACGCACCAGGAACTCCTGGTTGGTGTTGGTGCCCTTGAGGCCCTTGATAAACGATGCGGCTGCGCGCTCGGTGTTATTCATGCCAGCAAGAATGCGACGCAGACCAAAGACAAACGGGCGCATCTGCTCGTCGACCAGCAGATCCTCGTTGCGCGTACCCGAGGCAACGGGGTCGATGGCCGGGAAAATGCGGCGATCGGCCAGGTCGCGGTCGAGCTTAAGCTCCATGTTGCCGGTGCCCTTGAACTCCTCGAAGATGACCTCGTCCATCTTGGAGCCGGTATCGATGAGTGCGGAGGCGAGGATGGTGAGCGAGCCACCGTTCTCGATATTACGGGCTGCGCCCAGGAAGCGCTTGGGCGGATACAGGGCCGCCGAATCGACGCCGCCCGAAAGGATGCGGCCCGAGGCGGGCGCCGCCAAGTTGTAGGCGCGGGCAAGACGCGTGATGGAGTCGAGCACAACTACAACATCGCCGCCCAGTTCCACGATGCGCTTGGCGCGCTCGATGACGAGCTCGGCCACGCGAGTGTGGTTGTCCGCGGGCATATCGAAGGTGGAGGCCACGACCTCGCCCTTAATGGAGCGCTGCATGTCGGTGACCTCTTCGGGGCGCTCGTCGACGAGCAGGCAGATGAGGTGTACCTCGGGATTATTGATCGAGATAGACTGGCAGATCTTCTTGAGGATCGTGGTCTTGCCGGCCTTGGGCGGGGACACGATCAGGCCACGCTGACCCTTGCCAATCGGCGACACGATGTCGATGGCGCGACCGGTAATGGAGTCCTTGCCGTGCTCCATGCGCAGCGGCTCGTTGGGATAGACCGGGGTGAGGTCGCCGAACTTGGGACGGTTGCGAATCTGCTCGGGGTCCAGACCGTTGACGGTCGTGATTTTGGCGAGGCCGGCGCGCTTGTCGCCGCCGCGCGAAGGACGCAGCGAGCCCTCGATGACGTCGCCCGTGCGCAGGCGCGCGGAGCGGATGAGGTAGGCGGGCACGAAGGCGTCGTCGTTGGACTTCATGTAGCCATGGGCGTGGATGATGCCGGAGCTGTCCGGGCGAATCTGCAGAATGCCCTTGATGTCGCGGAAGCCCTCGGCCTTCGCGGCGGTGACGTAGATCTCCTCGACGAGCTCGGCTTTCTTCTTGCCGGTCGTCTCGATCTCGAACTCCTTGGCCTTCTCGCGCAGTTCGGCGACCTTCATGGCAGCGAGCTCCTCACGCGAAAGCGTGGGCTCGGTGGGGGCGGCGTTGCGCTCCTTGTTGCGCTGTTTGCGATCGCGCTGACGGTTGCGACGGTCGTTGTTGCGCTCGTCCTTGCGATCGTTGCGCTCCTCGTTGCGCTTGTGCTGGCGACGGTTGGGGCGAGCGCCGTCTTCGGCCTCGGCGGGCGCGGCGCCATCGGTTGCGGCGGCGCCGGCATTGGCCGCAGCGGCGTCATTGGCCTCGGCGCCGGAATCAATCTGCGCTTCGGCATCAGCCTGCTGCTCGGACGCCTTGGCCTTAGCGGACTTCTTACGACCGCGCTTGGGCTTCTCGGACGCAGGCTGTTCGACGTCTTGGGGCTCGGCGGCATCAGTCGATGCATCGGCGGTCGTCTCGGCGGAATCCTCGGACGCACCCTTCTTGGCAGCCTTGGCCTTGGACGTGCGCTTAGCAGCAGTACGATGGCTGCGACCAGGACGGACGTCGGCGGGCTCGACATCGGCGGGAGCGGCCTCGGAAGTCGTAGCATCCTGGACGGGTGCATCGGCAGCGGTTGCAGACTCGGCGGTCGCCGCAGCATCCCGAGCGGCGGCGGCTGCGGCTGCGGCCTTCTCTGCCTCGACGAAGGCCTTGGGCTTGCGACCGCGACGGTGCGGGCGCAAAGCCGGATCGACAACGGGAACTTCGCTGGCCTCGACAGGCGCAGCAGGCTCAGCAGGCGATGTGCCCTCCCCTGCCGCGGAACGGACCGAAGCCTCAGCGAGCTCGGGGGTTACCTGATCGGCAACCTGCTCGGCCTTAGCAGCCGTGCGACGGCGTGTGCGCGGTGCCGGCTTCTCGGTCGGTTGGTCGGCGGCAGGGGTCTCGGGCACAGACGGGGCTGCAAACTCGGTCAGAGCCGCGGCCTCGCGCTCGGCAGCACGACGGCGGGCGCGCACCACCTGAGCCTCGCTAATCTGCGCCAACGCACGTGCCTGCGCGACCTCATCGGAAATCGGCGCCGAGGAGTCAGCTGCAACGGTGCGCTTGGCGCGCGTCGTGCGCGTGGTACGGCGCTTGGGCTTGGTGACCTCCTCGCCGTCAGCAGCAGGCTTGGTCGTGCGGCGCGTACGCTTGGGCTTTGCCGGAGCAGCCTCCTCACCAGTTGCAGGCACGGCCTTCTCAGCCGCTGCAGGCGTAGGCGTCGAAGCAGCCTTAGGCGTCTCAGGAGCCGAGGCTTGCGCGGGCGCCGCGACCTGGTCCGACGCAACCGGTGCAGCGGGAGCGGTCTGCGTCGTCGTTATTTCGTTTTCTTGCTGTTGATCAGACACAGTGTTTGCTCAACTTTCTTTTCAAGCCCTGTGATCACATGCTCCCTGCATAAACCTTCAGGGCGGCTAAACAGTCTAGCTCCGTCAAATACCGACGGACATCATTGATCTGTATCGAGATATTTGCGTCATATACGCAGAGTTAGTGTAACACAACCGCAACCACCTGCAACTTAGTCATTGAGGACGTTCTTAAACGACTAGTCAAAAGGGACAATCTTTGGTTTAACACCCACAAATCTGACTGCCTCCGCCAAAACTGTGGCGGTTTACTACGATGAATCGCTCAACCGCGATCACTCCGAAACTTGTTGAACTAAAACCGCAGGTAGATGCCTTGCACTTTTTTGCGAAAAGCCGGCGTAGTTGGAATTTCTCATTTCATCGTAGTAAACCGGCATAGTTTCGTATTTCCAGCAGTTCCAAATTCGTCAATACGTCGGCGTTTGCAAAAAGCCCGACCTCCGTGGGAGATCGGGCTTTCAAGGCTTAGTTAAACCAAGTCTGTACGGTCAAATGATCCGTAGCTTACATCTGCTCGGGCGCGGAAACGCCAACGAGGGTGAGCACCAGGGCGAGCGTCACGCGAACGGCGTCGCAAGCGGCCAGACGGGCGCGCGAAAGCTCGGGGTCGACGGGACGGCCCTCGCTCGGCAGAACCTGGCAGGCAGCGTAGAAGCTGTGGAAGTCGCCGGCGAGTTCCTCAGCAAAGTGCGTCAGACGGAACGGGGCGCGGTCGCGAGCGCAGCTGGCAATCAGGTCGGTGAGCTCGTTGAGCTTACGCGAAAGGGCGAGCTCGGTCGGGTCGGTCAGCAGCGAGTAATCGACGTTCTCACCGATGGCCTTGGCGGCAACGGCCTTCATGCCCATCTCGTCAGCCTGCTCGGGCGTAACGTCGGCGGCACGGCGCAGGATGGAGCACACGCGGGCGTGAGCGTACTGCACGTAATAGACCGGGTTGGAGTTGTCGCGCTTCTTGACGGCCTCGATATCGAAGTCGACCATCTGGTTGGAGCTTTTGGAGATGAGCGTGTAGCGAGCGGCGTCGGAACCGACCTCGTCGACGAGCTCCTGCAGGGTCACCATGGTGCCCTTACGCTTGGACATACGGACGGGCTTGCCGTTGCGCAGCAGGTTGACGAGCTGGCCCAGCAGAACCTCAAACTTGCCGGGATAGCCAAGAGCGTCGCAGACGCAGCGGACGCGCTCGATGTAGCCGTGGTGGTCGGCACCCCAGATGTCGATGACGTGGTCGACGCGCTGGAACTTATCCCAGTGATAGGCAACGTCGGAGGCGAAGTAGGTGTACTCGCCGTCGGACTTGATCAGGACGCGGTCCTTGTCATCGCCCAGGTCGGTGGAGCGGAACCACAGGGCGCCGTCCTTGGTGTAGAGGTAGCCCATCTTGTCGAGCTTCTCAAAAGCGCGGTCGACGGCAGAGGTGCCGGCGGTCTCGCCCTCGGTGTCCTTCACGTACAGCGAACGCTCGGAGTACCAACGATCGAAGTCGCAATTGACGGCGTGGCAGAGGTCGCGCATGTTGTCGACCATCTTCACATAGCCGCGCTCGCGGAAGCTCTCCATGCGCTCCTGAGGATCGGCCTCGACCCACTTATCGCCGTCGGTGCGCCAGAACTCGGCGGCCTCGTCGATAATGTAGTCGCCGCCGTAGGAGTCCTTGCCCAGGGTCTCGGCAAAGTTGTCCTGATACGGATGGGTCTCGGGATGCTCGTCGTTCTCGTCGGCAACAAAGGCGTCGCGGTCGGCGATCAGCAGCTTGTGAGCCTCGTCGATATCCACGCCCTGCTTGGCGATGATGTCGGCAAGCTGCATATAGCGCGTGCTGATGGAGTTGCCGAAGGTGTTCATCTGAGAGCCGTGGTCGTTGATGTAGAACTCACGCTGGATGTCGTAACCGGCGTGATCCATAACGCGGCAGAGCGAGTCGCCCAGCGCGGCCCAGCGGCCGTGGCCGATGTGCATGGGGCCGACGGGGTTGGCGGAAACGAACTCGACCTGGGTCTTCAGGCCACCACCGACGTTGGACTTAGCGAAGTCCATACCCTTCTCGCGAGCCTCGCCAAAGATGGCATTCTTGACGGCAACGGAGAGGTAGAAGTTGATGAAGCCGGGGCCTGCGATCTCGACCTTCTCGATCGCGGGGTCCTCGGGCATATGGGCAACGATGGCCTCGGCGATCTTGCGCGGGGCGCAGTGGGCCAGCTTGGCGGACTTCAGGGCCATGGTAGAGGTCCACTCGCCATGAGAAGTGTCAGCCGGTCGCTCGATAGCGCAATCGTCAAGTTCAAATGCGGAAAGGTCGCCGGCCTCCTGGGCCGCAGCAAGCGCAGCGCGTACCAGCTCTTCAATCTTCTCGGGCATAGATCCTCCTTGTGTTAAAGCCCCCGAGCTCTTGGTCACTCGCAGGGCAAAAGCCAGAGTTTGTAGCACTCTATCACAAGCGACGGGCACTGTCGCAGGGTAAAGCCAATCGATATTGCATATGCACAAAATTGACTACAGCTTGTATGGAGTCACTCAAAGATGCCAGTCTGCCTGCAAATTATGCACGCGTTGAAAATGCATAAAGGTGTGAATGAGTTGCGCCTGTTATCGAATACTCTTACCTATCAGAGTTGTGTGCTTTTCCTGCATAAAGTAAGGGTTTGCGCACGTCAGCGTGTTATTCTAAACATACGTAAATTCGTATAAGTTGGAGGTAGCATGTTCTCAATCGGTCAACACGTCATTCATCCGGGTCAGGGAGTCTGCACCGTCGTCGGCTTTAGGGACGACACACCGCAGCCCATGCTACTGCTCGAGACCAAGCAGGGACATGCGCAGACGATCCTCATGTACCCCGTGGCGCAGGCCGACCGTTTGCACGCCGCCATCTCGCAGCAAGATGCCGAGCACCTGCTGAGCCACTATGACGAGCTGGAGTGCGACACCTTTACCGAGCGCAACAGCTCGCTTGAGGAGACGCACTTTAAGCAGCAGCTCAAGCTGGGCGCACCCGAGACGGTCCGCGTGGCAAAGACCATGATGCACCGCATTCGCCAGGCCGAGGAAGCTGATAAAAAACCCAGCTCCTACTACATGCGCGTACTCAAGGAGGCCAAACGCCGCTCCATCGAGGAGTTCGCCGTGGCCTTGGGCGTCACCGAGGAGGCCGCCGAAGCCCGCCTAGCCCAAGCCGCCCTCAACTAACCCATCCGCGCCAAAAACCACCACAAAGGGAACAGGCACCTTTGTGGTGGTTTTCTTGTTCTAGTAGTATTCATTCTTATCGATACCCACGAGCACAAGGAGTCTCTTATGGCAGAGCCGCTTACCGCCGGAATCACCCGCGACCGCGCGTTCGAACTGCTCAATGAGCACAACAAGGACCCGTTCCATATCACCCATGGCGAGACGGTCGAGGGCACTATGCGCTACTTTGCGCGCGAGTTCGACCCCGAGAACGAGGAGTTTTGGGGCATCGTCGGTCTGCTGCACGACCTAGATTGGGAGGAGCATGAGGACGACCCCATGAACCACACCATCTATGCTGCCAAGATTCTTAAGGATGAAGGTGCGTCTCCCGAGCTCATTCGCGCCATCCAGACGCACACGTCGGACTTCAATACCTCGCTGCCCAAGCCCGAGCTGCAGATGGAAAAGATCCTGTTTGCCTGCGATGAGCTCACCGGCCTGATCGGCGCTGCAGTCATCATGCGCCCGAGCAAGAGCGTTATGGACTTTACGACCAAGTCGCTCAAGAAGAAGTTCAAGGACAAGCGCTTTGCCGCCGGCTGCTCGCGCGACGTGATTTCGCAGGGCGCCGAGATGCTGGGTTGGGAGCTCCCCGAGCTCTTCGACCGCACCATCGCAGCCATGCAGTCCTTCGCCCCCGGCCACGATACCTTCCAGGCCTAACCGCCCGCGCCACTTAAAACCACCACAAAGGGGAAAGGCACCTTTGTGGTGGTTTTTGTTTGCGCGGACGCTAGGGGCGGACCTGGCCGGTGCCTCGGAGCTTGTATTTGTAGGTGGTGAGGGCCTCGGCGGCAAAGGGGCCACGGGCGTGGAGTTTTTGGGTCGAGATGCCGATCTCGGCGCCCAGGCCAAACTCGCCGCCGTCAGTGAAGCGAGTGCTGGCGTTGGAGTACACGGCCGAGGCATCGACCGCATCCAGGAAGCGCTCGCAAGCATCCGTATCCTCGGCAACGATGGCCTCGGAGTGCATCGTGCCGTAGCGGTTGATGTGTGCGATGGCCTCGTCCTCGTTTGCCACGACCTTCACGCTCATCTCGAGCGCCAGGTACTCGCGACCCCAGTCCTCCTCAGTCGCGGCGACGTAGTTGTCGCCCTCGGCAAGCCCGGCGTCGGCGCATGCGGCGCACGTGGCCTCGTCGCCGTGAATGAGCACGCCGTGGTCGTGCAATACAGCAACGACCGCAGGCAAAAACGCATCGGCCACAGCACGGTCGACCAGCAGCGACTCGGCGGCATTGCACACGCCTACGCGCTGGGTCTTGGCATTAACGATAATGTTGAGCGCCTTATCAAAGTCGGCGGATTCATGCACGTAGATGTGGCAGTTGCCCGTGCCCGTCTCGATCACCGGCACAAGCGACTCGCGCACGCAGCGCTGGATCAGGCCTGCACCTCCGCGCGGAATGAGTACGTCGACAATACCGCGGAGCTTCATGAGCTCGCCGGTGGCCTCGCGGTCGGTGGACTCGATCATCGACACGGCCTCGCGCGGGAAGCCCTTGGCCTCGAGCGCATCGGCCAGCAGCTCGGCGATCATGGCACACGAGTGATAGGCCAGCGAGCCGCCGCGTAGAATGCAGGCGTTGCCGGTACGGATGCAGATGCCTGCGGCGTCGGCCGTCACGTTGGGGCGCGCCTCGTAGACCATGGCGACCAGGCCCAACGGCACGCTCACGCGGGTCAGGTCCACACCGCTCGCAAGCACGCGGTGGTCGAGCACGCGGCCGACGGGATCGGGCAGCTCGGCGAGCTTCTCCAAACCGGCGGCCATGCCCTCGACGCGCTCAGGCGTCAGCAGCAGACGGTCGAGCAGACCGGCTGAAGTGCCCGCATCGCACGCGGCGGACATATCGAGCTCGTTAGCGGCGACGATGGAGTCGACACCGTTGCGCAGTGCTGCGGCCATGGCGCGCACGGCCTCCTGACGCTGCTCATCGCTCGCCGTGGCAAGCGAGGCCGACGCTGCCTTGGCGGCAACGGCAAGATCGTGGACATACGTGGCTATATCGACCGACATGGGCGGCCCTTTCTCCTAGAAGTTTGCAACCATGGTAGCCGATTTGCGCATGGCCTCGCCCGCGGCGGTAGAATTGGTCAACCCGAAACACCGCAACGAACGGAAGACTCACATGGCCCTCATCACTTCGTACCACGTCCCCAGCCTTTACGTCGAGGACCACAGCATCGACGTCCCCCTTGACTGGCGCGGCCTGGAGCCGATGCTCCTGGCCGTCGGCAGTACCATGCGCCGCGGCGCTATGCCGGCACCCATCGCCGGCGCGCCCGAGAGCATCAAGCTCTTCTACCGCGTGGTTTGCGCGCCCGACCGCATCAACGACGATCTGCCGCTGCTCCTGTTTTTGCAGGGCGGCCCCGGCGGCGAGAGCCCACGTCCGCTATCGCCCACAAGCGACGGCTGGATCGAGGAGGCCGTCAAGCACTTCCGCGTGGTCCTTCCCGACCAGCGCGGCACCGGACGCAGTAGCTGCGTGGACGGACGCACGATCAAGGCACTGGGTGAGCGCGCGACGGCGGCCGGCTCCGATGCCGCACGCTCGCAGGCGGATTTCCTCAAGCGCCACCTCGCCAGCTCCATCGTGCGCGATTTTGAGTACCTGCGCCTGGTGGGCTTTGGCGGCAAGCCCTGGGTCACACTCGGGCAGAGCTACGGCGGCTTTTTGACGTTGAGCTATCTGTCGCTCTTCCCCGAGGGCATAGCGGCAAGCTTTACCTGCGGCGGCATCCCCCACGTGCCGGCGAGCGCAAGCGAGGTCTACGCGCACACCTTCCCGCGCATGGCCGCCAAGACGCAGCAGTATTACGACCGCTACCCCGCTGACGTCGACCGCGTGGCAGCCCTGGCCGATGCGCTCGAGGCCCAGAAGCCCGTGCTGCCCGACGGCTCGCCGATGACGGTCGAGCGCCTACAGCTCATGGGCAGCGACTTTGGCATGAAGCCGAGCTTTGAGCGCATGCATTGGATTATCGATCACGCGTTTGTTACTGGCGACGGTACGCTTAGCTGCGGCCCCTCGGTATCCGACAGCTTTTTGATGCGCGCCTTCGAGCGCACCAACACGCGTACAAACCCGCTGTACTGGACGCTGCAGGAGTTTATCTACGCCGACGGCGACACCATGCCCATTCGCTGGGCCGCAGCAGAGGAGAAGGCCCATCGTGCCGAGTTCGACACACTCGCGCGCCCGCTCATGTTTACCGGCGAGGCCATGTTCCCGTGGATGTTCGAGCAGATGCCCGAGCTCAAGCCCTTCAAGCCCGCCATGGACCTGCTGATGGAAGACACCAGCTGGGACAAGATCTACGACCCGCAGCGACTGGCGTGCAACGAGGTGCCCCTGCAGGCCGCGGTGTATTTCGACGACATGTACGTGGATTCGGGCCTGCAGCTTGATACGCTCAGCCGCGTGGGCAACTCGCATGCCTGGGTGACTAACGAGTTCGAGCACGATGGCCTGCACGGCAGCGTGGTGTTCAAGCACCTCTTCAACGAAGCCCTCAACCGAGGAGACCTGCGCCAGATCTTCTAACAAAAGAGACTCACCACCTGCCGGCACATAAGGAACGTCCCCAAGTGCCGAGAACAGCAACATTGCAGGAAGAGGACGGAAAGCGAAAACGCCCCTAAGCGAGCAAGGTGACGTGAAAGAGGAGGGCATTGACCTTTTGGTCATGCCCGACGATTGAACGTCAGATTGCCGCTTAGGGGCGTTTGCAGCGTCAATTGGTTAAGCGAAGACGATTAGGTTATCCCTGTGTATCGCCGGCTTCTCGGCCAGGTCTGCCAGCAGGCGGTTGCTGGCAATCTGGTCTTGGCGGCGACCGGCAGCAAGTTCCAGCACGTCCGAATCGGCTTCGGCGATACCGCGGGCGACAACCATGCCGCTCGGGTCGCACACGTCGAGCACATCGCCCTCGGCAAACTGGCCATCGACCTCGCGAATACCCACCGCAAGCAGGGAAGAGCCACGGCTGACCAGCGCCTTCGCAGCACCGTCATCAACCGTCACCGAGCCGTGGGCCTTGTCGCCCAGCGCGATCCACAGTTTGCGGGGTGCGATGTCCAGGCGCTCCGCCGGCGGATCGAACAGGGTTCCCACGCTCTCGCCGCGGGCGAGACGCACGAGGGCATCGGGCTCCTCGCCCGAGCAAATCACGCTCTGAATGCCCGCCGTCATCAGGATGCGGCTCGCGCGAATCTTGGTGATCATGCCGCCCGTACCCACCGAGGTCGAAGAATCACCCGCCGAGGCGATGATCTTGGCATCGATCTTATGCACGACCGGGACAAACTCGGCCGTCGGATCCTCGTGCGGATTGGCGGTGTAGAGGCCGTCGATGTCGGACAGCGTCACGCACAGGTCGGCGGAAACCAGGCAGCTCACGAGCGCCGCCAGCGTGTCGTTGTCGCCAAACTTGATCTCGTCGACGGTAACGGTGTCGTTCTCGTTGACGACCGGCACCACGCCCAGCTCCACCAGACGCAGTAGGGCGTCGCGCGCGTGCAGGTAGGACGTGCGACGCGCCGTGTCGTGACGCGTGAGCAGCACGAGCGAGGTGAGCAGGTCGCGCGCATGGAACTCCTCGTCGTAGGCCGACGAGATGATGCACTGACCAGCCGAGGCGCAGGCCTGCAGGCTCGGAAGGTCGCCGACCGGCTTGCGGTCGAAGCCCAACACGGGATAGCCACAGGCGATAGCGCCCGAGCTCACCACGACCAGACGCCAGCCGAGCTTGCGCAGCGCTGCGGCTTGATCGGCAAGTCCGCCGATAAAGGCGCGGTTGACCTTGCCATCGGCGCCCACCACCGTGGACGAACCGATCTTTACCACCATCGTTTTATAAGAAGTCGTCATACGTCAAACCAATCAACTGTTCAGCGAACGGCCGAGCTGGCAGCCAAGGGAGCGTGACTCGCCCCTACCGTCCAAGGAATCATTTTGCCCAGGGAAAAGCCGAGGCCGCGGCCATGTTCTTGCGCACGAGCTCGTCGCGCACCTGAGCCAGGCCCTGCTCCATGCCCACCACATAGGTCTGCGGGTACAGGAAGCGCTTGAAAGCTGCGTCCAGATGATCGAGCGCCCAAACACAGCGCTCGCGCGCGTCCTGGATGCTCTCACGCGGAGCCACTGCGCTGCCATCGCGCACGATCGGCACCAGCAGCTCGCGATACTCAAGCTCCGACACGTCGGTCACCAGGGCGGCATCATTCACGGCCACGAGGGTATTGCCGCGCGCGGCGCCCTCCCCCACCAGATGGTCCTCGTCGTAGATCATGTCGCAGACCGGGCCGCCAAAGCCGTCGTAATAACGGCGCACGCGCTGCACGCCCGGGATCGTGCGCTTGTAGGGCTGCTCGGAGAGCTTGACCACCGGCGTCCACGGGTCGGCCTCGCTCGCACGGCGGGCGGAAAGCTTGTACACGCCGCCCAGCGCCGGCTGGTCGTAGCAGGTCGCGAGCTTGGTGCCCACGCCAAAGCTATCGATGGGCGCGCCCTGGTCGAGCAGCGACTGAATCGTGTACTCATCCAGATCGTTAGAAACCGAGATCCCCACATAGGGCAGGCCCTCGGCATCGAAACGACCGCGGACATACTTGGAGAGCTTGGCGAGGTCGCCCGAGTCAATGCGAATAGCCGACAGGCGCTCGCCCGCCGCCTCCATCTCCTTGGCAACCGTAATGGCATGCTCGCAGCCCTCGCGCACATCGTAGGTGTCGATGAGCAGCGTGCAGTTCTTGGGGCTCGACTTGGCAAAGGCGCGGAAGGCCTCGAGCTCGGAATCGAAGCTCATCACCCAGCTGTGCGCATGCGTGCCAAAGACGGGAATACCGTAGCGGCGGCCGGCGAGCACATTGGACGTAGAGGAGCAGCCGGCGACGTAGCTCGCGCGCGCGACGGCCAGGCCGCCATCGGGACCCTGGGCTCGGCGCAGGCCAAACTCGGCCACGGGACGACCGTCCGCCGCCAGCACCACTCGCGCCGTCTTGGTGGCGACAAGTGTCTGGAACCCGACGATGTTGAGCAGCGCCGTCTCGAGCAGCTGGCACTCCAGCGCCGGACCGGTAACACGCACCATGGGCTCGCGCGGAAAAACAAGCTCGCCCTCGGGCACGGCATCAATGTTCACGTGTGCGCGGAAGTTGCGCAGGTAGTCGAGGAATGCGGACTTGAACATCGCGCCGCCGGCCGGGGCCTGGAGCGAGGCGAGGTAGTCGATATCCTCGGGCGTAAAGCGCAGATTCTCGACTAGCTCGGGCAGCTCGGCGGTGCCGCACATGACGGCATAGGCGCTGCCAAAGGGATGGTCGCGGTAAAACGCGGTAAAACAACCCTGCTCATTGGCCTTGCCGCTCTCCCACAGGCCCTGGGCCATAGTGAGTTCGTACAGATCGGTGAGCATTGCGATGTCGGTGGGATGAGAGATATCGGTCAAAGCCATGGGGCGACCTTTCGGATGCGTTGTGCAGAAGTTGAGGGTTGGACGAGGAGGACGTGCGGGCATGGAGCCCGGCGCGAACAGGTTAGTGCAGGCCCATGCTGCCCGTGATCGTGTAGACCATAAAGACGATAAACGCGATGAGGGCGAGCACGATGATGATTTTTTGAGCCGGAGCCATGCCGGGGATCTCATTCTCGCCCGTAGGCTCCTTGGAGGTGACCATGCGCTGGGCAAAGGTCATCTCGTCACGGCTCGGTTTGGGCTCGACGGGCTTGGGATGAGCCACCATTTTAGGTTGAGGTTTGGATGCGGCAGGCGAAGGCTTCGCGGCGGCGGGCTTGGGTGCGGGCACGGGCCTGCGCTCGAATGCGGCATTCGCGGCGGCCTCCTCGGCCTTTGCACGCTCGGCACGCAGGGCAGCCAGCTCCTCACGCTCGCGACGGGCCTCTTCCTGAGCCTCGCGGCGGGCCTTCTCGGCGCGGAGCTCTTCCAACTCAGCGCGCTCCTCGTCGGACAGTGGTTGGGACTCAAGCTCGGCCATGGTGCAGCCCTTTCTTTTTAAAAAAAGCCGCCGACACAGTGTCAGCGGCTTATCAAATCCAAGGGTGGAGACGAAGGGAGTCGAACCCTCGGCCTCTGCCATGCGACGGCAGCGCTCTCCCAACTGAGCTACGTCCCCAAGACAAGTTGATATTTTACCTACGGCTCGCCAACTGTCAACGCCCAATAACCAGTCTTTTTGGAGCGCAGCTATTTTGGCAACTTTTCGAACAGGCAATCCTCTCGATGATTTTTTAATCCCGTCCCAGAAAAATCATCGACGAACGCACTACTTTGCGCTGGTAAGAACACCGGTGGTGTCGAAGGCCGGGGTGAAGCTCTCGTCTACCGCGCCGCCCTCTTGCCAGAACATCGTCGTAAAGCCCAGGTCGTCGGCATGGTCGAGCACCTGCTCGTACTCCTCGCGCGTCACGGCGCGTGCCAGGTCGCCGCTCTGCTCGCGCATGAGCGCATTGGGCGTGTACTGGTTCATGACCGAGATCGGCACGTCACCCACCGTCTGCCACACCAGATCTAGCACGCGGCACGAGTCATCCGCATGCCCCGGCAGCACCAGGTGACGCACGATGATGCCGCGCTTCATGAGCCCGCCCTCATCCACCAGCTCTCCCCCGCGGCGATCGATTTCACGCGCCATCTGGGCCAGACCCGACACGGCCACGCGCGGGTAGTCCTTAATATGAGAAAGCGACTGCGCAAGCCCGGCATCGGCATATTTAAAGTCGGTGAGCCACACATCGACCAGGTCGCCCAGCGCCGCCACGGCACTCGCACGCTCGTAACCACTCGTGTTGTAGACGATCGGGATGACCAGCCCGCGCGCCCGTGCCGCGGCAATCGCGGCAGGCAACAGGTGCGCATAGTGCGTCGCCGTCACCAAATTGATGTTGTTAGCACCCTGGTCCTGCAGTTCCAGCATAATCTCGACCAGGCGCTCAGGCGAAATCTCAAGGCCAAAATTGCCGGTCGAGATCTCGTGGTTCTGGCAGTAGATACATTTGAGCGAGCAGCCGCTAAAGAAGATCGTGCCCGAACCGGCCTCGCCCGAGATAGGCGGTTCCTCCCACATATGAAGCGCGGCGCGGGCCACCTTGAGCGTGTCGTTAGCACCGCAGACGCCGTGCGCGCCCTCATCGCGCGCCGCACCGCAACGGCGCGGACACAAATGGCAGGCGGGCGAAAAAAGTTCGGTCAACGACGTCGGCATAAAACCATGCTCCAAAACAACGATTCAGCAGCTCAAACGTAAAGGGATCAATCCCACAGACGGCTCGAGCCCAAGGCGCCGTAATCGTCCGACACGATTTTTGTAATGTCAAGACTGGAATCGATAAAGTGCCGCTTTATGATGTAGGTATTCCGCCCCCCGCGGAGCAACTGGGTGAACCGTCGCGTTTATTTAGGGAGCCCACACAGTCGTACCTAGTACAGGTATCCTTCGTTGTTAAGGACGCTGGAACAGTCGATGAGGGCACCCACCTGTTTTAGGTGGGTTCATTTTCGTAACGTGGGGGGTGGTTTTCTTTTGCCGAAAATCACCATTACAGTCCATATGGATCCCCGCCGGCATCCCGACAAGCCATCGACAACATCCCAATATCTGGTAAGCGCGTGATTATCGCTGCGTGCAATTACATGCACCCCCCTTGGTCGAGTATTATGGTTCGGCTATGCCCTTTGCGCATGGCGTTCTTCTGACCTTTTCCTTCGACGCTTGGCGGTTTTTAGATTCATGGCTTCATCCCCGAGCTACATACCGTACCTATGCGTGGCAGCGGCGGCCTTTATCACGACCTTCCTTGCGGTGCCCCTGGTCAAGCGCCTGGCAATCAAGCTCGACGCCGTCGACTATCCTTCCAAGCGCCGCATCAACACTAAACCCATCCCGCGCATGGGCGGCACGGCGGTCTTTTTGGGCCTCGTCGTCGCCTGCATTGTGCAGATCCTAGGCACCTGGTACCTGGGCTGGCCGCCCGTTTTGGTGCCTCATCCCCTCTTGCACATCAGCTACCCCATACTGGCGCTTTCTTTTACCGTCATCTTTGCGACCGGCGCAATCGATGACGTCTACCAGCTCAAGCCCAAGCAAAAGCTGGCCGGCCAGGTCCTCGCCGCGCTCATCGCCTGCGTGGGCGGCCTGCGCATCGGCGTCATCGTCAACCCGTTTGCCCCTGGCGAGATCATGCTTGGCTGGCTCGCCTACCCCATCACCGTGATCTACCTGGTGGCGTTCACCAACATCATCAACCTCATCGACGGCCTCGACGGCCTGGCCACGGGCATTTGCGGCATCGCATCGTTCACCATGTTCACGATGGCCATGCTTTCGGGCCGTATCGACGCCGCCGCGCTCTCCATCGCGCTCTTTGGCTCGTGCGTGGCTTTTCTGCATTACAACTTCAACCCTGCGAGCATCTTCTTGGGCGACTCGGGGTCGCTGCTGTTGGGCTTCGCTTTGGGCTCCATCTCGCTGCTCAACGTGAGCCGCACCGCCGCGCTCACCTCACTCATCATCCCGCTCATCGTGGCAGGCGTGCCCATCATCGACACGTTCAGCGCCATCGTGCGCCGCAAGCGCGCCCACATTAGCATCGGACAGGCCGACAAGGGCCACATCCACCACCGCCTCATTCAGGAGGGTTACAACCAAAAGCAGGCCGTGCTGCTCATCTACGCCTGGTGCATCATGCTTTCGGCCGGCGCCGCCGCGATCAATCAGGTCGAGGTGCCCACGCGCGTGCTCATCTTTGTCGTGCTCGCCATTGGCTCGGCGGCCTTCGCCAAGCACCTGCACCTGTTTGAGCCTGTCTTGCGCCACCATTACAACAAGCGCACACACGAGGACGAGCTGGTAACCCCCGACGACCCCGCCTTTAAACAGGAGGAGCAGGCAGCCGAGGAGCGCAAGGAGGAGCGCCACCACAGGCGCTAGGTTTTATTGACGAGAAAGTGGCTCTTTGCTGCTGGCCGCTCGCGACCGCGTCGCGACCGCCGCATAGCCCTCGCTCTACCGGCACCTCGCCCACTTACGCCCCACCCCTTTCAATAAACGCGTTATCATCTTCACCAATACGCATACGTTAGGAGCAATCATGCCAAACGAGAACAGCTACGAAGTCGCGCTGCAAAAGAGCAACGCCATTCGCGAGGGCCTGGCCAAGACGCCCGAGAAGTTCACCATGCTTACCGGCGACCGCCCCACCGGCCGTCTGCACCTGGGTCACTACTTTGGCACCCTCAAGGGCCGCGTGGAGCTGCAGAACATGGGCGCCAGGACCAACATACTCATCGCCGACTACCAGGTCATCACCGACCGCGACACGACCGAGCACATCCAGGACAACGTGTACAACATGGTCATGGACTACCTTGCCTGCGGTATCGACCCCGACAAGACCATGATCTACGCGCACTCCGCCGTGCCCGCAGCAAACCAGCTCATGCTGCCGTTCCTGTCGCTGGTGTCCGAGGCCGAGCTGGCGCGCAACCCCACGGTCAAGGCCGAAATGGAGGCCTCGGGCCACGAGCTCACCGGCCTTCTGCTCACCTACCCGGTGCACCAGGCCTGCGACATCCTGTTCTGCAAGGGCAACGTGGTGCCCGTCGGTCGCGACCAGCTACCGCACATCGAGCTTACCCGCACCATCGCCCGCCGCTTTAACAACCGCTACGGCAAGGTGTTCCCCGAGGTCGATGCGCTGCTGTCCGAGACCCCGCTGCTGCCGGGCCTGGACGGTCGCAAGATGAGCAAGAGC
The DNA here is from genome assembly GCA_018378775.1 of Collinsella sp. GTDB lineage: Bacteria > Actinomycetota > Coriobacteriia > Coriobacteriales > Coriobacteriaceae > Collinsella. The sequence goes on from JAGZWV010000002.1 coordinate 54,357, forward strand.
TATGGCAACGCCATCAATATTTCGATGACCGCCGAGGAGACGGCCAAACGCATCAAGAAGAGCCAGACCGACTCCGAGCGCATGATCACATTCGATCCCGAGAACCGCCCCGGCGTGTCTGGCCTGCTTTCGACAGCCGCCATCTGCACCGGTCGCTCCGAGGTCGAGATTGCCGAGGAGATTGGCATGGGCGGCTCCGGCCAGCTCAAGAAGTACGTGACCGAGGCCGTCAACGAGTACTTCGCACCGATCCGCGAGCGTCGCCAGCGCTACGAGAACGATCTGGACTATGTGAAGGACGTCCTGCACGAGGGCAACCGTCGCGCCAACGAGATCGCCGATCAGACCCTGGCAGAGGTTCAGGACGCCATGGGCATGGTGTACTAGACCGATTTGCTGGCTTGAGCTTTCGATTGCTTTAGGGCGGGCGCTACGACGTCCGCCTTTTTCGGAGCCGGACTGCTTCGGCTCCGCCCATTGCACTCCCCCGATAAACAGGAACGGGCCCGCCGGCAGTCAGTTGCCGGCGGGCCCGTTCCCGAAGTACACCGTTGAATCGCACAGAGGGGAGGAATGCGAATCAAACTCAACAGGGCAGGCTTTTTCATCGCCTATTGCCTGCTCCGTTGTTGAATACAATATAGTTCACCGTGGTTTACTTTGCAGCATCAATATTCGCCGCCATAGCTTCTCCATAAGTTAGCCCCGGTAAACCTACAACAGAAAACCACCACAAAGGGGACAGGCACCTTTGTGGTGGTTCTGGCCACGGCAGAGCTGTTAGAGTCCGGCAGGCCAACGACAGACGGCCAGGTCGACGTGCATGTCGTCCTTAAACGCCACACCCTCCCCTAGCAAAAGCTCACGTTGAGCATCGGGACCGCCAAAAGCAAAACCCTCGCATATGCGCCCGTCGGCAAACACCACGCGGTGACAGGGAATCTCGCCGGGGCGCGGATTGCTATGCAGGGCATACCCCACATACCGCGCACTTCGTGGTCGACCGGCAAGCAGCGCCACCTGACCATACGTGGCGACCATCCCCTCGGGGATCTGCTCGACCACCTCGTACACCCGTTCAAAAAAGCCCTCAGACGCCATTGCTCGCTCCCTTCCACCCTGAAAAGCATAAACCACCGCAAAGGGGACAGGCACCTTTGTGGTGGTTTATGGCAGGTCAGTTAGTTGGCGGGCTGGAAGAAGGCTACGGCTACGGCGCCAGGGCCTACGTGGGTACCGATGGTGGCGCCGATGGTGTGAACGGGCAACTCGCCCTCGGTGTGGCCAGCCCAAAGTGCCGCGCTGTCCTCGATATACTTCTTGAGCACCGCATCCGAAAGACCCGTATAGCCGAGCGCCAGCGGCATAGAAAAGTCGACGCCGCCCGCCTGCTCAACCTTCTGGTTCAACAGGTTGCGGCCGTTCTTGGAGCCGCGTGCCTTGCCCAGCTGCACGATCAGACCGTCCTCCGCTGCCACCACGGGCTTCACGTTGAGCAGCGTACCCACAGCACCAGCCGCAGCAGACAGGCGACCGCCGCGCACCAAGTACTCCAGCGTCTCGAGCAGGCCGATAACCACCACACGGTCGCGCACGGCCTCGACAGCCGCCGCGATCAGAGCCGCGCCTTGGCCCTCGTCCACCAAACGCAGCGCGTACTCAACCAGCACGCGCTCGCCCAGGGTAACGTTATTGCTATCCACCACATACACATCGCCGCCCGGCGCCTCGGCAAGTGCGGTGCGGGCACTTTGGTTGGTGCCCGAAAGCTTAGCGCCCACGGTAATAATCACGGCTTCGTCGCCGGCCTCACGTGCTTCGGCAATCGCCTGCGAAAAGGCGTACGGGTTGACCTGACCGGTCTTGGGCAGCTCGTCGCGCTCGACCAGCATCTCGTAAAAGCGCTGGTGATCGATGTCGACGCCATCCATGTACACATCGGTGCCAAAGGTGACGGATAGCGGCAGGACGGATAGTGCCGGATGCTCCGCAGGCGACATATCGCTCGCGGAGTCGGTAATGATACGGACGGACATAGCGAATCCTTTCTTGCGCGGACCACGCGCAGGGAATTTTGACAGCAAGATCCCAGCGCGACACGCACGCTCAAATAGGAACTGTGCAGTTGTTGATTAGAAGCAAGTACCAGCGCGGCTCTACATCTCGCGCAGGGTGTTGAGAATCGTGCGCAGCGACGCATACATCTGCTCGCGCTGCTCCACACCCATAGCCTTACCGGTGGTATCGAGCACCTCGCGAATGATGCGGTCCGCCTCGCTCATGCTCTCGCCGCCCAGAGCGGTCAGGCGCACCGGAGCACGGTACTTAACGGCGACATCGCCCGAATCATCGACCTCGACGTAGCCACCCTCCTCCAGATGCGCGAGCGTACGCGAGACGGCGGCGCGGGTCACGCCTGCCATGCGAGCCAGGTCGGCGCCAGTCAGGCCGTCCTTGCTGCGCTCAAGATAGTACAGGCACATGACGTCGGAGCCCTTGAGACCCAGCCTTGCGCCCTCAGACGTCTTAATGCGCTGGATCTCCTTGTAGAGCCCGCTGATCAGTCCGACAAAGTCCTCGAAACGTGTCTCGTCGCTCTGCTGCATGGGAGACGACCGCCTTTCGCTTGCATAATGCTTACGGGTAAACATCTTAGTCGCATAAGGCGACACCCGTACCCAAATACCCCATTTGTTAACCCATCAACATAAAAACCACCACAAAGGGGACAGGCACCTTTGTGGTGGTTTGGGGCATCAATAGGTTCTAGGCGCCGCTACAGCTCCACGCAGGGATTGTCGCGAGTCACAAGCGTCTTAACGACAACCGTCGCTCCCAGATAACGCTCGAGCAACTCAGCGAGGCGATCGATCGCGGCCTGGCATTCCCCCATCCGCTCGGGCTCCACGCACTCAATCGCCAGGAACGCATCGGCCGAATCATCGGACAGCGCCGTGCGAACGCCGTCGCGCCAGTTCCAGCAGCGGCACACAGCGCCCGCATCGTCGATGTAGGCGAGCTCGCCGGGCAACGTCGGATCGTCCGCCTCCTCGCCAAGCGGCAAGAACGCATCGCCACCGTCGGTCACCTTCAAGCGAAGGTCTCCCTCGATCGCATGCAGATCCTCGCCTCCCACGGGCAGCGCGTAGGTCAGCGACACCGTGTTGTAAATATCCACCGCGGGCGTAATGTGGCCCACCGGCTTGCCTTTGAGCACGCGTTTGAGCAAGTTCTCGATCGAGCAGCGCGCGCCTTTCTTGGTCTTGAACAGCCGGTACGCGTCACGCCAAGCCTTCACCGGCGCGTTCTCGCTGATGGTATCGCTCGTCAGGCGACGCTCCGCTTCGATATTGGCGCGGTCGAGCAACGCGGCAATGGCATCCACGTCCTCCTGGGGAATCTGAGCCGCGGGCTTCATGCCCTTTACGACCACGACGCCGACCGCCGCCTGTGGAAACAGCTCCCAAAACGAATTCTCGGCAACAAAGCCCTTCATACGCTCTCCCTTCATTGTGCGCGCCCGAGTGAGGGCGCCTAAACAAAAAGCGCCCTCACAGCGGCCACCTTCAAAGTCCTACGGTGCCGCCACAAGAGCGCTTGCGCTGCCCCCATCCGGAGAAGGGGGCGATATGTCAGGCGTATTGTAACCTGAGTCATCCGCCCAAGCAAAACCACCACAAAGGTAACTGTCCCCTTTGTGGTGGTTATGGACTTGCGGCGACGCTAGTGGCGGAGTCCCAGCAAGCCGCGGCCGCGATGACGGGCCTCGGCGGACACCTGGGCGTGCGGGCCGGCGGCCTTGACGGACTCGGGAAGGTGCGAGTACTTCTTCTCGAAGTTCTCCTCGAACATCACCGCCAGGTTGTGCGCTGCCTCGTCGTAGCGCGCGGTGCTCTGCCAGTACTGGCGCGGCACCAGGATGCCGTCGGGCACACCGTGGCACGTAGTGGGAATGTCGACATTAAAGATATCGTCGTGCACAAACTCGCTGTCCTCGATGGTACCGTCGAGGGCGCGAGCGACCAGGGCGCGCGTGTAGGCCAGCTCGATGCGATGGCCCACGCCATAACCGCCGCCAATCCAACCGGTGTTGACCAGGTAGACGCGCGTGCGGCCGTCGGCGATGCGCTCGCCGAGCATCTTAGCGTAGACCATGGGGTCGAGCGGCATAAACGGCTCGCCAAACAGCGAGGAGAACGTGGGCGTGGGCTCGGTGACGCCAACCTCGGTGCCGGGGATCTTGGCCGTAAAGCCCGTCACAAAGTGATACATGGCGGCGTCGGCCGTCAGGCGCGAGATAGGCGGCAGCACGCCAAAGGCATCGCAGGTCAGGAACAGCACGACGCTGGGAGTGGTGCCCATGCCCTTGGTCCACGCGTTGGGGATATGCTCGACGGGATAGGCCACGCGCGTGTTGTGCGTGATCGAGATGTCGTCGTAGTTGGGCTTGCGGTTCTCGTCGAGCACCACGTTTTCGCAAATGGCGCCAAAACGGACGGCGTTGAAGATCTCGGGCTCGTGGAAGGCGTCCAGGCCCTCGCATTTGGCGTAGCAGCCACCCTCGATGTTGAAGATGCCCATGTCGGACCAACCGTGCTCGTCGTCGCCGATCAGTAGGCGCGTGGGATTGGCCGAAAGCGTGGTCTTGCCGGTGCCGGACAGGCCAAAGAACACGGCGGTCTCGTGCGTGACGGGGTCCATGCTGGCCGAGCAGTGCATGGGCAGCACGTCGTCCTCGACGGGCAGCAGATAGTTCATGACGCTAAAGATCGACTTTTTAATCTCGCCGGAGTAGCCGGTGCCGGCGACCAGAATCACGCGTTCCTGGAAGTTGATGACCACGGCAGCGCTGGAGTTGAGGCCCTTGATGGCGGGGTCGCACTGGTAACCGGGCGCTGCGAGCACGCAGAAGTCGGGCTCGCCGGTGCGCGCGATTTCGCGGGCGAGCGGGCGGGCGAGCATCTGCTTAATAAAGAGTGCCTGGCTGGCACGCTCGCAGGCAACGAGCAGTCGACGCGTGTGGTTGCGGTCGGTGCCTGCCATGCCGCGGGTGACGAACACGTCGCGCTCGTTGAGATAGTCGACGATGCCGGCCTTGATGGCCTCATAGCTCTCGACGGACAGCGGGCGGTTGACGGCGCCCCAGGCAATCTTGTCGTGAACGTCGGGGGTGTCAACGATAAAGCGGTCATTGGGGGAACGGCCGGTACGCTCCCCCGTCTCGATCACCAGCGCGCCGTTGGATGCCATGCGGCCTTCTTCGCGGCGGATAGCGTGCTCGACGAGCTCCGCGGCGGGTAGATCGACCAGCAGACGGGGCTGATTCTCGGCGGGATCTTCAACGAGCGTAATACCAAAGTTGGACAAAACATCTGCAGGGGTAACACCAGGCATGGGGCCTCCTTTAAAAACGCGACACGTGGACGCGGCGCGCACTTTACTCACGTAAAGCCCGTTGTACCCGATATGCAAAAACGTTTTTGCGGCAAGGGCGGCAAGCCCGCCCAACGGTCAAAAATCGCAGGCAAGCGGCCTAGTCATTGGGGACGTTTTTCAACGACTAGTCATTGCGGACACTCTTGAACAGGCAACATTCAAGGAATGTCCCCGGATGCCGGTACTTAGGGACGTTCCCAAAGTGCCGGCACATAAGGAACGTCCCTAAGTGCCGACTACCGAATGGCGCCGCCGAAATTATCGAACAACCTGTTCAAAAACACGAGCGGACACCGCGGTGTCTATACTAGAGCGCAGCAATAGAAAGGACCCCGCTTTGAGCATCACGCCCCTCGATAGCATTCGCCGCGCCATCGCCCGCCGTAACGGCATCTCCAACCCCGCTGCATCGAAAGACGGCGCCGCGAAGGCCCAGGGCGGCCGCATCGAGAACGGCCTGTTCCCCGCCTCCCACACGGCCGAAGAGCTCGCGCGCATCCAGGAGCTGAGCCAGCGCAACGCCGGCGGCCCCGACAGCAGCCAGGCCACGCGCCGTCGCCGGCGCGAACGCGATCGGGAGCCCAGCCCCGTCCGCCGCATGGTCAACGCTTGGTGGAACCGTCTGCTCGGCGCCGTCTACGGCGGCGGCTTCTCCATGCAGGAAGCGGAATACGAGGAGCACGCCACCAGTCGCGACTATCTTTGGAACACCCTGGGCACCGCCGTATGGGGCATGGCGTTTCCGCTGCTCACCATTGTGTCGACGCAGCTCGTGGGCGCCGAGGAGGCCGGCAAGTTCTCCATCGCCTTTGTTACCGGCACGCTCATCATGATCGCGTGCAACTACGGCGTGCGCAACTTTCAGGTCTCGGACATCGACGAAAAAACCTCCTTCGCCTCCTACCAGCTCAACCGTTGGCTTTGCGGAGCGCTCGCACTAGGCTGCGGCCTCACGTACAGCAGCGCACGCGGCTACGATGCGCAGATGGCCACGATCGGCCTGGGCGTCTACCTCTATAAGGTGATCGACGGCATCGCCGACGTGTACGAGGGCCGCCTGCAGCAGGCCGACAAGCTCTACTTGGCTGGAATGAGTCAAACGCTACGCTCCGTCGGCGTCATCGCGGTCTTCAGCGTGGCGCTGTTCTTCACGCGTAGCATGCCCATCGCGGCCATTGCCATGGGCATCGCCGCGATCGCCTCGCTCGTGCTGGTCACCGCGCCGCTCGCCCTGCTCGAGACCGAAAAATCGCGCCGCGTAAGCCTGCGCGAGGTCGGCCACCTGTTTGTCCAGTGCGCCCCACTCTTTGGCGCGCTATTCCTGTTCAATCTTATCGAGAGCATGCCCAAGTTTGTGATGGAAGGAACACTGGCCTACAAATACCAGTTGTACTTTAATGCCCTGTTTTTTCCAGCTCAGGCTATTCTGTTGAGCATTGGATTTGTCTATAAACCGCAGTTCCTGCGCTTGTCGAGCATTTGGGCTAATCCTCGCAAGCGTCGTCGCTTTGACCTGATTATTGTTGCCGTTATGGCGCTGATCGTGGTCATCACCGGCGTGTGCGCCGCATTTATGGCAGGTCCCGGTATTCCCCTCATGAGCTTTATATACGGTCTCAGCTTTGAACGCTACCGTACGCTGGCGCTGCTGATGGTCGTCGCCGGCGGCGTCACCGCGGCCATCGACTTTATCTACGCCATCATCACGGTGCTGCGCCACGCTGGAGACGTCACCAAGATCTACCTGATCTGCTTTGCCGTGAGCGTGGTGCTCCCGGTGATTCTGATCAATCTGCTCGGCCTGATGGGCGCCGTCGTGAGCTACCTGGCCATTATGGCCCTACTGCTGGTACTGTTGATTATCGAGTACGCCCACATCCGCCAACGCATAGAGAGGGACCGGAATCCGTACGGCGCCTAATTGCGTCGATGGGAGAAGCTAATTTGCGGTGGAATCACCCCGGCTGGAGTCTCGTTGCGGACACGTAAAACTAAGTGAGTAGATTTTTACCGAATCCCCGACCACACCGACAGAGCACAAGTCTGTGACCTGCGGTTTTATTGAGGCAAATATGTTGGGTGCTCGGCATTTCCAAAAAAGTCTACTCACTTAGCCGGCGGGCAGCCAAATGATTATTTAATCCCGTCCCAGAGAAATCAATTTGCGGGCAGAAGGGCAAAAGTAGTCAAAAAACCCTTCCCATATTAGCTACCCCTTGCACCGATTATTCGCCCGGGTTGATGTTCGCGTAGAACTCCGCCCCATCATCGAGCCGCAGGATGCCCACGCGACCGAACTCGGAGCCGGTGGCGGCGGCGCAGTCGATGTCGATGCGGTCGGGCACACCGGCAGTGTCCTCGCCGCCCAAGCGCACGATCTGCCCGCGTCCCGATTCCTCATCGAGCCCCGCCAGACCACCGACCTCGCAATAGCGCCCGAGCGATACCGTGGGCGTGTGGCCGCTCACCACGACCGGGCCCTTGCCCTCGGCAGAAAGCAGCCCCGTCGGCGCATCCCAATAGCCGTGACGAATCCATAGCAGGTCATCGGACGACTGCACCGCGAGCATCTGCTGCAGCAGCTCGCGATCGGCACCCACCGCTCCGACGCCATCGGCACAATCGACGCCATGCTCAAGCAAAAACGCGCGCGCCGCCTTCATCTCGATTCCAGCATGTACCAGCAAATACGGACGCTCCCCGGTCTCGGCCACCGCGTAGAGCGGCAGCGCGGCCATCCATCGCACGAGCTCCTCGTATGCCTCAAATTCCATATCGTTGAGCTGCTCGCGCGTCGTCCAGCCACCGTTGATATCCCAGGTCTCGGCATCGAGCGGATCCTGGCCTATGATGGCATCGAGCATGATCTGCTCGTGATTGCCCTTGAGCACGCGGGCGTTGGGCAGCGAGCGCACAAGCTTAATAACGCCGACCGGATCGGGCCCGCGATCGATCATGTCGCCCAGCACGTACAGCGTGTCGTCGGACGTCAACGAGATCTTAGACAGGGCCTCGTCAAGCGCACGCACGTGCCCGTGAGCATCAGATGTCACATAGATCGCCATGGTACGCCTCTCCTTGCATTGCGGCCGAAGCCCGGTGCCGCAACTAAAACTTCAAGTTGAACTTAAACGTTACCCATTGTACTCCGTTGCAATAAAGCTGGAAAGGGTTTCCGAGCAGAGGCAAAGACGGAAGCCGTCTATGACGATATAGCGCACGCCCGCAATCCAACCCCATAAACCCACCATCTTTGGGTACAAATAACCGCAGACAACTGACCGTGCCACGCCAACCACCCAGGAGCGGACACTATCCATGAACCAGATCCTTCTCTTTATCGGCCTCGTCATCATTTTGTGCCTGACCATCAAACCCGTCGGCAAAAAACTCCCCTTCCCCACCCTGCTCATCTTTATCGCACTCGGCATGCTGTTGGGCGTCAACGGCCCGGCGCACATCGACTTTAGCGACTACGCGCTTACCGAAACCGTCTGCAGCACGGCGCTACTATTCATCATGTTCTACGGCGGCTTTAACACCAACATCGACCGTGCCAAACCTGTCGCCATACCTGCAGTGCTGCTGAGCACGCTCGGCGTCGTCATCACTGCCGGCATCACCGGCGTGTTCGCCCACTTCGCGCTGGGCTTCGACTGGATCGGCGGCCTGCTGCTGGGATCGGTCGTGGCGTCCACCGACGCGGCCAGCGTCTTTAGCGTTCTGCGCGAGCACAGCCTTTCGCTGAGGGGCGGCACCGACTCGCTGCTCGAGGTCGAATCGGGCTCCAACGACCCCGTCGCCTACATGCTCACCGCTGTGCTCGCTACACTCGCGGCCGGCGGCGACATCAACATTCCCGCACTGCTGGCCAAGCAGATTATCCTGGGCGTGGGCCTGGGCCTTGCCATCGGCTGGGCGGCGGGCCGCCTGATTGAACGCGCGCACGCAACGGCCGAGGGCGCGCAGACCATCTTCTTGTTCGCCGTGGCGATTGTCGCCTACGCGCTGCCGAGCTATCTGGGCGGAAACGGCTTTTTGGCCGTTTACCTTGCCGGCATCGTGCTGGGCGCGAGCGACATCACCGGCAAGGTCGAGCTAGCGCACTTCTTTAACACCATCACCGAGATGGCCGAGATGACCATCTTCTTTTTGCTCGGCCTGCTCGTGACGCCCGTCCGCCTGCCGCAAATGCTGCTGCCGGGCCTGGCACTCATGGCGTTTATGCTCTTCGTGAGCCGCCCCATCGCCGTCGGTCTGCTGTTGGCGCCCTTTAAGACGAACCCTCACCAGGTGGCGCTCGTAAGCTGGGCGGGCCTGCGCGGAGCAGCATCGGTCGTCTTTAGCCTCTTTGCCGTAGTGTCCGGCGTTCCCGGTGGCCACGACCTATTTGACCTGGTGTTTGTGATTGCCGTGTCGAGCATTGTGGTGCAGGGCTCGCTGTTGCCGGCGGTGGCGAAGAAGCTCGATATGATCGATGCGACTGGCGACGTGCGCCGCACCTTTAACGACTACCGCGACGAAGACGGCATGTCATTTGTAAAGCTCAAGGTGGGCGCTGGACATCCGTTTGCCGGACGCTCGCTCGCCGATATTGGCAGCGCAACGAACATGCTGGTGGTCTTGGTGCTGCGCGACGGTGCGCACCCGGTGCTGCCCAACGGCGATACCGTGATTGAGGAAGGCGACCTGCTGGTGATGGCCGCGCCGACGTTTGAAGAGCGTGCCGAGGTTACGCTGCGCGAGGTCACCGTGACACCTCACGGCCGCCTTGCCGGCCAGCGCCTGCGCGACGTGCCGCAAGGCAAGCACCCCTTTATCGTGGTGATGCTCAAGCGCGACGGCCAAACGATCATCCCCGACGGCAACACCCTCATATACGCCGGCGACGAAGTCGTCATCGCCACACTGGCGTCGTAGCCATCCCCACCCATAAGTTGCGGTGAAATAGGGACTGAATAGGCCTTCTAGCAGCCTAAACAGTCCCTATTTCACCGCAAGTAATTGAGAGGATGGGTTGAAAAACATTTGAATTGACGCCGAAATGAAAAAAGCCGAGGAAAACGTCCCCGGCACTTGGAAGCCTTCTCTTTTGAGATGACCGACTTCTTTATATCACGAACGCTAGTTAGACGCCATTCATTGAGGGCTTTATCAGGCGCGACTTCCCCTCCACATGACGCCATTTGAAAGCCGTCCGATCTCCTGCTATAAAGAAGTCGGTACCCTCGAATAGAGGGACCTCCAAGAGCCGGGGGATATCCCCCGGCATTTTTTATGCGAGTCAAGACTAAACAGTTCTCTGGAAACCGCCGGCGCCATTGCGTCAGCAATTTACGAGCCGCTCTACCCAACCTCTCGGCGGCTAAGGACTTTTCGCAGGTAGTTTGACGAACATATGTTTGCTTATTATAATTATACTTGAAAGCACCCCTTATCTCATGGTATAAAGAATATGGTTCCCTCCAAAAGAGGGGCCTCCAAGAGCCGGGGTCTTACCCCCGGCATTTTTTTGCAAAAATGGAGGCCCACCATGAGCGAACTCTCCGTCTTTGTTGACGAATCTGGCGACCTCGGAGGCGTCTCCAACTACTACCTCGTCACCCTCGTTTTTCACGATCAAAACGATGCAATCGTTGAACGCATTGACCGCTATGAGCGCGCCCTGTCTCAGTCCTCGCTTCCCAATACGCCTTTTCATGCAGGACCCCTACTGAATGGAAACGGCGACTACAAAGATCTTCCCAAGGAGCAGCGAAGGCACATGTTGAGCGCATTTCGCGCGTTCATTCAGCATCTCCCCATACGCTACCTCTGTCTGCAATACCGAATGAGCGAATTCGCCGGCAATCAAAACGGTCTCGCGGAGAGAATGAGGCGAGACCTCACGGTTGAACTTTTCGACCATCTGGAATTCTTCCAGCGATACGACACCGTTAAGATTTACTACGACAACGGCCAACCGATTGTAACGGAGGTCATTCATTCTGCGCTTGAGTACGTTCTAGCAAGGGATGTCATCGTATACCGAGAAGCCACACCACGAGCCTACCGGCTATTCCAAGTTGCTGACTACATCTGTACGATCGAGCTAACGGCTATCAAGTTTGACAGCAAGGAAGATACAAAGACTGATCGGCTATTTTTTGGAACCCGAAGGACGTTCAAAAAGGGATTTCTCTTATATCTCAGGAAGAAAAGGATGAACTGACCCGGGGTCACCAGTCGTCAGACGCTCCGTAGTCATCGTCGACGGCAAAGTCTCGGAGGTCGAGGCCTTCGCGTTCGGCTCGGGCCAGGAGCTCTTGAGGTGACTCGTCCTCGATATCCATCACGTCGAGCATGGCGGCCGGAAAGCCCACGCCCGCCGCACTCCCCGCGCGGTCGAGCAAGCTCTCGCGCAGCTGGTCTACATCAACTTCAATCTTCATGATGAAACCTCCTACCAGACCAGGACCCTACTCACCAACGCCAAGCTCATCCACAGCAGCAACAAAAGCCGCCACCTGCTTGTCATCCATCTGCGCAGCCAAACGCCCCACCGGCTCGTCATAGGCAAACTGTACCTTATCGATAAAACAATCCCAAGCACGCTCGTCCACACGCACGACGGCCTCGCAATACTGACTGAGCTTTTTGAGTCCATACCAAAACGCATTCACATGACGCGCGGGGTCCTCGCCCAGCACACCATCGTAGCGGCACCCGTTAAACTCCCGCATGCGCGCCACGGCGAACTCGAGCGAATCGCCGCCATCAGCCGAAGCCTCGTCCACAAGCTCGGGAATCGGAACCTCGCGTCGAACATTATGCCTGGTAGCACCGTCGTACTCGCCCACTAGCACGTCTTCGTCTAGCTGAGAATCGTAATCGTAATAGCTCAAGCCACTGCAAACCCCATGCGGCGAGCCCGCACCAAACGCACAGAACAACCCACCGTCGATAACAACACGACGGTAGGTCTCAAACGACTTCTTAACCTGAGCGAACAACTCGGAAAGCTCCCCGGCATCGCACACCGTCTCACACGCAACGCACGCAGGCTCGGGCAACGATACCGGCTCCACCGTGTTCCCCGCAACCCGGGAGGCGCGCTCGGCCCGATACGCCTGCGCCGCCAAACGCGCTCGCTGCGCAGCGCCGCGCACGTTGGTAAGCTCACGCTCCAACGCAACGTCACCAGCTACATCGCCAGCCAAAACGCCTGTAAACCCATCAGCGAGCTGCGGACCAGTCGCACTCAGCTCAGACTCAAACGTCGCCGTGATCATGCCCGCAAGGTCCGTCGCATCGGCAGCACAACGCAACTGCTCCAGCTGCGTACACAGCAGGTCGGCATCCAAAGGCACGGCATCCACAACGCGCACGTCACTCAGGAGCGCCACGCCCTGCAGCACCATAGCCCCCGCAGCATCGAACGCCACGCGCACCTTATCCGCCGTATTGGCACGCAGCTTTACCTCGATAAACGCAAGCGTCTGCTCCAGGCGCGTCAGCAGCTCGGCCTTGTCCTCCATGCGCAAAAAGGCAGCATAGCGACGCTCCATCCGCAGTGGGCCAACAATGCCCACCTGCTTGCGAGCGCGTGCAAGCGCAGCGCCCTCAACACGGCGAACATACCCGTCAACAGCTCGCACGGCAGACTTGCGCGCAGCGTGCTCGGCAGCCTCGACGCCCCTAAGCACGCCCAGCAGCTCGCGGGAGCGCGCCTTGCGCACCAACTCCCCGCGATCGTACTGCTCAAGCGCCGTCTGACGCTTGGCTACCGATTCGAAGCCAAACAGCTCGTCGAGCAGCTCACCAACAGAACGCTCGTCCGCCATGGCAGGCCCCCTCACGCACTATGCACCAACATGTACGCGGGGCGCCCGAACACCGGACGCCCCGCTCCCCTGCACTCCTACAGATCCAGTGCCTTCTTCGCGGCATCGACCGGGTCGCCATCCATATAGAACACCGGGCTCAAGCCCGAGATAATCTCGGACGGCACGCTCTGCAATCCCGCAATGGCGCTCAGTGGCAAAATCACGCGCTTGGCGCCGGCGTTTTTGGACACGCGCATAATGTCCTCGAGCCCGCGGATCTCGTCCATAGATCCCGACATGCGCAAGATTCCCGGAATCGCCAGCGCGGGCATCACCGGACGGTTGCACGCCGCAGAGCACAGGCCCACAAACTCGGCGAGCGACACCTCCTCGGACAGTCCCTTGCTCTGCAGGTCGTTATAGAACAACAGGTAGTCCTTGGAGCCAATGTGCATGCCCGGCGCCACGCGGTTCGCCAGGCCCACAAAGTTGTCGAACGCGGCTTCCAGCGTATCGCGCACCGGCTTGTTAAAGGCCACGCCCTCGTACTTAAACTTGCACTCGCCGGCAACGGCTTTGTTCTCCAGCTTGTACACGGCAACCTCGCCGCCCTGCGACCTGCCCACGCCAAACACGTGGCCGGACAGCAGCGGTCCGTCGGGAATCAGCGTGTCCTCGGTCTGCTCGGGCACGCGCACCACGTGCACGTCCTGCGGGTTGTCGGCATCCATATAGCCCAGGTTGACGTCGATAAACTCAACGCCCGCCATAATCTTGAGCTGCTCCTTTACACGGCGACGGCCTTCGATGGCGTAGTCCAGCAGCCAGCGCACATCGTCCTTGTCCATGGCCTCGTCAGGGAACAGCAGCTTTGCCAGACCGCTAAAGGTCTTGCGCACGGCAATCTCGTCACGCTTGTTAAAGTCGCTGTTAAAGCGGAAGTATCGGTCGATATGATGCGTAAAGTCCTTACGGCGCATCTCCTTGCAAAACTCCGACAGGCAGTCGGTGATCAGGCCATAATGCCCGGTCAGCAGGCTCGAACGCATCTTGGGAATCTCCCAGCCCGGCAGGTAGTAGTGGATACGGTCGAAGAAGGCCGAATCGTTGTTAAACTCCGGCGGGAACGGATCAAACAGGTGCGTGGTCTTAAGGACATTTTGCACGGTATCGTTGATGTTGCCCTCAAAGACCATGGAGGCATCGGCGTTAATCTGGTCGCGGCCGCGCGCATAGCTGCCGCTCGCCATGTAGTCCTTCATGATCTGCACGGCATTGGTGTCCTTAAAGCGCATGCCGGCGACCTCGTCAAACGTCACACAATCCCAGTGGCCCACCAAACCCACGCGATCGGCGCGCATGGAGTTCATGCGGCCGAACAGGTTGGCCGTGGTGGTCTGACCACCCGAAAGCAGAATGGCGTAGGGCGAGACCTCTTTGTAGATGTGGCTCTTACCGGTACCGCGGGGACCCAGCTCGCACAGGTTGTAGTTGCGCTCGATGAGCGGCACCATACGCTCGATAAAGTGCAGGCGCTCTTTCTCGGAAAGCTCGCTGGGCTCATAGCCAGCGGAGCGCAGCAGCATGTTGAGCCACTCGTCGCGCGTAAAGTACTGGCGCTCTTCGACCATGGCATCCAGGTCCAGGTTGGGCATCTGGATGGGCGTGAGCGACGCCACGCTAAACGGAGAGTCCTCGGGCCCACGCTTCTTACGCTTGGCCTTGGAGCGGCGCGGCGCATCGTCGCCAAAGACCTCCATGCCAAACTCGTCTTCCTCATCCAAGGGGTGACGATACTCGATGCTCATAATGCACCAAATGCCACCCTGCAGAATCTTGGAATAGTCGCGCACGTACTCGGCCGGCATCACAAACGGCTCGATGGTCAGATTGGCAAACGATGCCACGTAGATGTCTTTATACTCGTCGAGCTTGGCCGTCACCTTGTCGATGATGGTAAAGCGGCCAAGCTCGCGGATCTTGGACTTGATGCGCTCGGACTCGTCGGGGCGCACGTAGTTGTCGGTGAGGATCCTGCGGATGCGATCCAGGCCCTCTGCCACGGCTTCCTCGTCATCGGTTGAGCAGTACATGCCCAGCAGGTACTCCAGCACAAAGGTGGGCACGTTGGCGCCGCGCTTCATAAAGGCCGTCAGGTCCTTGCGTACAATCTTGCCGCCAAAGTGCTCGAGCAGCTTACCGTCCAGCCCGTCCATGTCGTAGCCGTCGTCCTCGGGAGCCTCGTCCGCGGCCTGGTCATAGCCATCGGTCGAGGATTCGTCCTTGGTGGTCGCCGCAGCCTCAGCGAACGCAGCAGCGACCGGCTCCGGGGCAGGCGCCACAGCAGGTTCAGCCTCCGGGGCCTCCACAGACACCGCAGCCTCCGCAGGCACATCCACATCAATCGAAGGGACTTCCCACAGATCGTCGTCATGGCTATCAAACATAGGGCACACTCCTAAAAACCAAAGTCAGCAACAGGGGCAAACGAAACAGCGATGGTATACGTCTCGCGCCAAACGATCTTGCCCGTCTCGCGCTCGCGGCAGACCAGATAGTACGGACCCTTGGCCGAGAATCCATCCACTGCATGCAACGCAAACTTGGCATGCACCACGCGCTCCTGCGAGTTAACAGAAGTCTTGTTGGCATGCGCCTTGACCGTATCGCTCACCTCGTTGCCACTCGCATCGGTAAACACCAGCTCGTACTCGCACGGCAAGACCTTACCTTGGGCAGGTTCTTCCTGGATCAAGTTGACCGAGAAAAGCGAGTTGGTCACTCGGCGCCCCTCACTTAGCACGCGCAGCGTCGCCACGCGCGTGTCGACAAAGTCCTTGGAACCCGAGCGCGCACGCCAAAATCCGACAACGGGCACGCAAAGCTCCTGCAGGCTCATGCCGCCGTGGACGTAGTTGTTAGTACCACCGGGACGCTTGAAGTGCACGTTCTCGCGCGGGGCAAACCCCTCAAAGCCGGCACCCAAACGTCCCATGTCAACATTAACAAACACCCCGCGTGCCTCGTCCGAAAGCTTGGCCACGGCCTCGTTGGGCACCACCAGATGACGCTTGCCGTGCATGACGGGAGAGTCAAGGAAGGGAAGATCTGGCTTGCCGAGCATCTGACACTCGCTGAGCTCCCGGCGCGTGTAGATAAAGCCGTGATCCGCCGTTATAACAACACGCGCGCCCGGGGCGTCGGTGCACACGCGGCGCGCCAACGCGGCAAGCTCCTCTACGGTGTCCGCACAGGCATCGAAGACGTCATCCTGCGTAGCGGCCTTCTCGCCCGTGGCATCAATCTTGTTGTGATAGAGGTAGACAAGTCTTGAGTCCTTGAGCATCGCCTTGCGCTCGGTTCCCGCCATGTTGAGGTATGCGCTCGAGCGCAAAGCGCGGGCTGTAGGCTCAACGTGGGCAAGCACGGCCTCGCGCTGCGGAGTCGTCGCAGTGGGCATGTCGTCAGCCAACACAAACGCGCCATCCTCTGCAAGCTCAAGCACCTGGTGCGGCAGCAGCGCAGGCATGCCCACCTCGGTAATGGAGGGAAAGACCGCCTGCATGCTAGAGACCTTGACGTTGCCGCCGCGTTCGCGCTCGAGCAGCGCCGCAACGTCGCGGGCAACCTCATAGCGCAGCGCATCGCTCACGATAACGACCGTTGTTTTGGCAGAACCCACAAAGGCGGGTAGCACATGCCAGTAAAGCTCATCCTGCCGTGCGGGACCATCGATGTAGCCGCAATCGGCCCACTCCCCTTGCGCAGCAGCCGCCCAGCAGGCATTGGCATCCGCCAAGAACCAGTTGCTGTAGAGATTCTCCGCCCAGTCCGCCACGGCGCGGGCAGGTTCCTCGAGCGCATCGCACTCGACGGAGCGTGCCCGCAGATACGCGGTGCACATATGGCGATAGGCAGCGTCCATGGCATACCATTCGGACGTATAGGCATCCCACACCTGCTGGGACCGCGCCAGATGGAACCCACCCGCGTGCGTCTGCCTAAACGCGCACATATCGGCCACAGCGACAAGCAGGTCAAAGTAGCTCTCGACACGACGGTACCAGCTTAGGTCGCAACGGCGCGCAGCAAAGGCACGCGCATCCTCAACACGGTCTGCACCTTGCGCAAACGAGCAGAACAGCTGCGAGAGCACAGCCTCATTGACGCACGGGAACACATCAAGCGAAGCCAGCGCATCGATCGGCAAGGTCTCGAACCGTGCAAAGAGTCCGCGGGCGTCCTCAACCAAACGGCAAATCTCAAATAGGTCCTCGCTCGATGCCTGGGTATCGGCGGTCTGGTCCCACGTACGCACCGCCTCAAGGCAATAGGGCCCGTAGGCGGGAGCCACATGGCTCTCAAGCCCCTTGAGCGCTCCCTCGGGAAGCGCGGTGGATGCTGCCGTAAGGAGCACATGGGATGCAAGCATAAGCAATGAGTCACGCTCGTAAAGCGGCCCATCAAACCCATAGCAGCGCAACATAAAGGCAGAGAGAACATCGCGCACGCTGTACTTATCCACCAGCGCGGCCAGCGCCTCGGGGCCCTCGTGCAGCAGTGTGGTCATGCAGCTGCGCAGCACAAACGCGGGGCGCGCGTCACCAAGCTCTTTACCGCCAAAAATCACCGTAAGGATGCCGAGTTCGATATCGGATGCGCCCGAGGCATGCGGAACACACGCGGCAAACTTAGCGCAGCGGGTCTTGGCATCAAAGAACGTCTTGTGCTCGCGCAGGCTCTCGCGCACGGCGTCGATATTCTCGATGCCCAGCTGATCGGCCAAAAGCGAAAGATAGTCAGCCTGGAACTGATCGGCATACAGCTCAACATCGGCAAGCCAATCACCTTCAAGCCTGCCGCGCGGACAACGGCGATACAGCAAGATATCGCTCGCAAGGTCATCGCGGTTGATGAGCTTCTTGACGGCAAACATACGGCCCTCGCAGGCCTCAACAAAGCGCACCGGGCGCTCAAAGTCACCGTGAGCAGGCATTACGCCGGCATCGGCCCCCACGCCGTCGAAACCCTCGGCAGCCAATCGCTCAAACTCAGGAGCAAACTCGCCGTCTGCATCGTGCCAAACCACCACACGGCGCGGCGCGCATGAGGACAACGGCTGCAAAAATCGCAGCTTGAGCTGTTCTTCTACATCGATCTTGGGCATGAATATCCTTACCGTATCTGCAGTTACTTAATCTTCGCCAGCACATCCTGAAACTTGGCGTAGTTGACCTTGACGCCGTCATCCAGGTCGATCTTAATCATCTGGTCTGCCAAATGGTGCAGTTTCTCCTCGTAGGCAATGGTCTCTTTGAGCTGGTCGTTGAGCTTTTTGATGCGCTTATCCAAGCGCACGCGCTCGCCGCGCTCGGCACTGACAAGGGCATCGTTGGCATACCCGATCTGGGCACGGTAGCGCTCCTGTTGCTCATGCACATAGTCGGTGCGGATGCGAGCCAACAGGTCAGGCTGGTAGCGATGCATGTAAACAAGGCACTTGAAGCCGTTCTTCTTGCCGCTGTCGAACAGCCAGTAGATGGGGCGCTTCTTATAGGTCTGGCAGTGGTCCTTAAAGAAGTCCTTCAAAAAGTAGGTGCGGATTACCTCGCGCGAGGTACCCTTGCCGCCGAGTGCCTCGGCAATAAAGGCCAGGTTCTGCTCAAGCGTCTCCTCGCCATACACGGTGCGCACAAAGTCGATAAAGTAGCGCACGATGTCGTCGTCAAAGTACTCGTCATCGGTAATGGGCAGCACGTTATCGCTATCGGGCATAAAGGTCACATGATCAGAGTTGGGCATCTTGGCCAGATAGTCATCGACTGTGGCGCCCTGATCGGCCAGGACCAGCCCGTCCACATCCAGCGAATAGCGGCCAAACACGCAGCCCACGGCATAGCTTATGAGCGAGGTGATCTCGTCTCGCTTGGTGCGCACGTATTTGTTGCCCTTATAGCTCTCGGGGATCTCGTCGGCGGTATCAAAGATGCGTGCCACCGATACGTACTTGTCCTCGACCTCGATGGGCACTTCGCCCTCCATGTTGTAGATCTTGGCAAAGATTCGGTTGAGCTCCTCCTCGTTAGTGCGAAGCTGCTCGAAGCGAGCATTGACCTCGGCCTTGCGAACCTTGTATTTATCTTTGAGTAGCGTGGCCATAAGGCCGTCCTTTCATTGTTGATAAGTTGTCAAGAGGCTTAAACTAAGGGACCGGAATCTCCAAGAATGCCTCGACCTTACCGATCGACTTCTGGAAAAGCTATTCACCGCATCGGACATTTGCAGAAACGCACTAGTGACTCACGACATCGCAAGTCAAACCCTGCAAACTGCATCAAGCGTAAAGGAAAGACAACCTGATATCATTTCTCAGCTCACTAGTTAAAGCCAGCTAAACACCCGGACACGAGGTGAAACCCATTAACGAATACCAGGCCCATCCTTTATCAGCTTCATCCATTTACATAGAGTCGAATTCTTGATTAAAATTCTTGCAGTGAGTCTTTTGATGTCACCTGCCGGGTCATTCTTTCGTTTTCCCGCAACATCCTCGATAGCGAACCATACATCGCCCTTTGACTTAAATGCACAGAATCTGCCGTGAGCAAATCCATTTCGTAGGTGATAAAACAAACTGAGTGTTTGATTACTTTTGGCATCATAAAAGACAGCAGACTCGAAGGGCTTTGACTCGATGCCAGCGCAATCAAACAAATCAGCATTACGCAAAGCCTGTTCCATATCACCAACAGCCGCGGCAGCCCAATATAAAGACTTATTTGAGCTTGCTGCCTTAAGTTTTTTATTCAAATATTGGGGTTTTCTCCAGGGAGTATCCCACCCGTATTCAGATACCGGAATGCTTCTGCTAGACAGCCCCGGAGCTGGAGTTTCGACAACAAAGAACCTAAGAAGCGGGGAAAGCACAGGGCCCAGTGACTTTTGAGATAGACCACATTTAACCCATGCAGGATTAGATTCAACAAACACAACCTTATTTGCTGATACTGTTTCAAACATGAATCTCACCTAAACCAAGGGGTTGCGTTTGAAATCCCAGGAGGTTTCAAACGAATCCCAATCGGTTTTTGATAGTTCGCGGCACGAGTCGACCATGTCGTTGACCAACGGCTCCTGTTCCTCGTTCTGAATGATCGGGTAGGTTGCGATTTGGCCTACCTCGAAATTAAGCGTCGGCGAGAGCATGCTTGCGACACGCATGATCACAGAGCTGTTACAAGCTCCCTGGAGATACTTGAGTGACTCCTCGTCGCTAAAAACGCTCGTGCCCGCCACATCAAAGATATGCCCAGCAGGCTTAAAACGAAACGCAATGGACCCGCTTGAAATCTTCGACCAGGTAATCGATGGGCTAAAGAAGCAGTTTGTATTCCGTGGACTGGAAAGCAATCTACCATTCTGGTCTTTGTAATTACGGATCTCCTGTCCGTCATTCTCCCAGTTAACAACTGAGCTATTATTTCCGTACCATTTGCGGAAATCGCCGCCCTTGTTGTAGGGGAACCACTTGCAAGCGCTTTCAATCGACTCTTGAATAGATCCACAGGAATAGACGCTCTTGCAATCATCGACTTCCCACCACTCGCGAACGAAACGAGCGTTCTCGCCAGTAGCAAGCCCTTGGTGCGGCTTGCCATACTCACTGAGCTGTTTTGCGTTTCCAAACGCATCCAGAAGAGCGTCACTGGCCCAGTAGGCTATGGGGATGCCTGGGGTCTGTTTAAAGGTGTCGGCGCCGCGACGGTAGAACCAGCCGCAGTCGGGGTTCTGGATCGCCGCAAGCAGCTTAAGGCGCTTCGCCTCGCTGCCGTTGATGTCGACGAGGCGCACGTAAGCGCCCTCGTATGCCGCGCGGCCGTTGTAGATGACATCGGCGGTTACGTTGACGACCTCGCCGCCGATGGCGTCAAATGCGCGGGGGCCGAGATGAGCCATCGAGACAATCGTTTTGCCCTCGATGATCGAAGAGCGCATCTTCTCAAAGCTGCCCAGGAACATCCAACTCTGCATGGTAACCATTGCGGCGTAGCCCTTATCCTCGACAAGGTTAAAACCGCGCTCGATAAAGCACGTGCAGAGGTCGCTCTTCACGTCGGGGTAGTTCTTCTTGATCCACTTGCTCATGAAGGGGTTAAAGCTGCTGCTGCCCATATACGGAGGATTCGCCACGACGCAGATAAAACGACGGGACAGTTTCTCGCAAATGGCGACGGCGCTTTCGAGCTTAGTTTTGGTCGCAGAAGCAAAAAGGTCCTCGGAACAACTCGCGGCGGCAGCCTTGAGCTCGTCGATCTCGTCCTCTGAGGGATTGAGCAGCGAACCGATCTCGCCCAAATGACTCAGCTCCTCGGCGAGCTTCTTGTTACCCGGCAGCTCGTCCTCCCCTAGCGGGATGCTCGAGAGCACGGTAACGTCGGCGCGAACGCCACGCCTAAAGAAGCGACGGTCGTGCTCGCGGGCGCACATGGCAAGCGCCAGCTCCGCGATCTGTGCCGCGCGGGAATCGATTTCCATACCTGCAAGGTTTTTAGTAAGAATGAGCTCGGGAATCTCGCGCTCACGATAGCCGCGCTCCTCGTACATATGGAAGAGCAGCTCAAACGCATAGACCAAGATATGGCCCGAGCCGCATGCGGGGTCGCAGAGGGTTATCTCCTCGGGACTCGAAATGCGGATGAAGTCCTCGTGCTCAGCATCGGGCTCGATGTAATACTCCATGCGCTCGCGTAGCGAACTCCCCGGATTGTTGAGCATCCACAGACGGCCGAGCGAGTTCTCGACCATATAGCGCACGATCCACTCAGGGGTGAAGAGCTGCGTGGCGGGCGCGATGTCCGCCGCCGCTGCCTTGCGCTTGGACTTGAAGAACTCGTCTTTAACGTCGGCATTGTAGTACTGATACATCCAGCCCAGAACGGTCACGCCCTCGCACCAGTCCTCGTCAGCGAGGACGGCATTGAGTTTGCCCACCACACTGTCAGCCATCATGAGGCCCTGGGGCAACAGCAGCTCCATGGCTCCGCCCACGCGTTCAAAGACGCCCGGCAGGCAATCGGCAAGCTCCTCGCACTGAGCAACAAACAGGTAGCGCCACAACGGTTCATCCAAGCCCGCCATCTTGAGCTCGGCTATGCGATCGGTATCGGCCGTCGTTATGTCCACGTCCAGCGCGTTCTCCACGGCCTCGCTGCCATGGCTGCCGTCCGCACGACTTAGCATGCGCATACGGCTGGGAAGCCATCCGCGTGCATCCATGAAGCGAATGGCCACGATGCGGTTGAACCAAGTGTAGGCCGCACGGTCGCGCAGCGCCTCGTGACCCACCTCTGCCTGCATGCGCAGCAGTTCGTCGCGTTGCTCAATCTCAGCCGGACTTAGGGGCAGGCCGTTGACGGTCTCGGACCCAACGGGCGCGGGTGCAGGTTCGGTGATGCCGTAGCGCACCGTCTGCGCCTCCACGCCTTTGATGAGCTCCGTACGGGCCCAGGTGCAGAAGCTCTTAAGAGCAGAATCGTTCATGGTTGATGAGCCTTTCTAAACGCCATAAACCACCGGTGCTCGCTTTGGCACCGGTAGCTCCGCGAGTTAGTTGATACGAATCTCGTCGTTTGCAGCGAGCTCCTGCATAAGGCGAGAGCGCAGGTCGTCCACGTAGCGCTCCACGTCCTCCGCGGACAAGAGGCGACTCGGCTTGGCCAAATCGGCGCGGCGCACGGTCTTGATCTTGCGTTGGGGCTTAGACGCGGGCACGGGCGCAGACGATGCGGCGCCCTTGTTGGAGATCTTCTTGACCACCTCACCCGTACTCGTGACCTCGGTGGTGCGGCGCTCGTTGTCCATTCGCATGCGGGCCTCATCCACGGCGTCGTATATCTTGTTGGTTGCAGCAACGATCCAGTTTTCCCAGTTTGCCGCGAGGGCGTTAAGCTCGTTGAGGCTCTGGACGCCATGGGCGCGGTTCTTGAACGACTCATACCTGGTGTTGGCGTCCGCGATGGCATCCTTGGCCTGCTTGACAAAACCTTCTTGGCTCTCGGCCTGCTTCCGCAAATCCTGCAGGTCGTTTTCGATACGACACAAGAACTCGTTGCGGCGAATGCCCAGGTGCTTTTTGATGTCTTCCTCGACGGGTGCCATCAACGGCTGAAGGTCTTTAATGCGGCCGTAGGGCTTTGGGTCTTTGAGGATCTCGCGTACCTTTGCCACGTTCTCCACCGCGTTGGGAATGTCATCGGAGGCATACTCGATGCCCTCGGTGCGGCTCAAGAAATCCTTGGCGTGGTCAAACGCTGTTCGTTGGTTGGACTCAAAGAACTCAACCACCTTGTCAAAGTCTTCCTTGGCATCGAGCAGGCGGTCCTCGTGCTTGGTGAACGTGGTCAAGAACGCCTCGGAATCGCTCTGGTCCTTAAGAACGTCGACCACCTCCGAGCGCATCTTCTCGCACTCGTCCTCACCGGGATACGGGTAGGCCGGCTTGACACCCGTGTAGTAGTCGCGTGCCATGGCGACGCACACCTCACGCAAGCCCTCAAGGCGCTCCTTGAGCTCGGCCACGAGCTTATCCTCGTTGGAGGGCACGGTCTTGAGATCAAACAGGCCACGCATAAGCTCGCCCGTGGCGCGCAGCAACCGGTCGCTCATGCGCACGCGCAAACGCACCTGGGCCTTATCGGCATCCTTACGCAGGAGCGACACCATGCGGCTGTCGTTAGCTTGAACCGTCTGACCGCCAAACAGCACCTGCGCGCGCTGCTCCACTACAAGCTGCGCCACCACATTTGCGATGTCAACCTCGCGCCAGCCATAGGGCTTTTGCTGGTACCTGCGCTGGATATCGCCCATAGCGGTATCCAGGTGGCGCTGGTGCTGAACTTTGAGGTAGTCCTCGACCTCCTTGAGCGCACGCGTGTTGCCCGCGTCCATGCCAGCGAGCCCCGCTTGAACGTTGCCCGCCAGAGTGGAGCGAATATCGGAATCGCTCGTAACCGGCGCGCCGATATAGTCGGCCTTTTCAAAGACCACATCGCACAGCTGCGCCAGCACTTGCTCAAAGACCTGAGCGGGTTTGGCCGCGCGGACCTCAACAATGCGGCTGTTGACCGCGCAACGTGCATGGAGCACGGCCTCGCTCAAAAGGGTATCGGCCTCTTTCTCGTTATAGGCCGCCTCGCGCATCTTGGACTCGACGATCTGGCGCGTACTCGGCTGAAGCTCCTGGAGATTTCGCGTCTTGGCGTACTTGCGAATCTTGGCGGCGTTGACGAGTGGGGCCCAATAATCCACCTCGTCGCTCAAGGCCACGATGGCCTTATCCACGGATTTCAATGCCAGCTCGGCATCGTCCGAACGGCCCAGATCGCTGGCCATGGTCACCACGGAAAGTTCCATGCCGCCCATGCTGGATCCATGAATCGAGCCATCCACGTAGCGGTCAAAGGGGAAGTCGTTGGTCCCGCGATTGAGCTTGCGCGTAGTGTAGATGCTTTCGAACAGGCGCTTCTTGATGTACTCAATCACCTTCGCGTTGTCGATCGGGGTCCGTGCAATCTCCTGTGCGATTTCTTGTTCCTCGTCGGTGAGGAAGCTGTAGATATCGCCCTGGCGCGCCACGTAGTTCTCGTGTTCCAGGCGGGAGAGGGATTCCTTGACGCGGTCCTTAAGGGCGCGCTTGTCCACGTCGAGGCTGTCTATCATGAAGATGGAGATGTTCTCGACCGTGGCCTTGACGTAGCCGATGTAACGAATCAGGTACAGGAGCTTGAGCACCTGAACGTCGTAGGGTTCAAGGCCCTTTGCGTCCTCGGCCGCGCGGACCGCGCGATCGACCACCTGGTTGATGCCGTGCTCAAGGTCTTTGGAGATAGTGTCAAAGAAACGCCAGAACGGCACGAGTGCACCGGTCTGGTCATGCTGGATGGCCTGAGCGCTCTCCTGGAACGCGCTCAGCATGGAGCGCTCGCCCGTGGACATGTGCTTGGCCTTGACACCGTGTTTGCGCACCTCGGTCATCACGTCGGGCAGAAGCTTAAACTGGTAGCCCACAAACGGGTAGCTGGCCACAAAATCCTTGGAGTTGGCGTAGCCGGCAAGGTCGGAGCGCGAGCCGCCCTCAAAAGTAAAGTTGTTTTTGAGCACGGCGGCGTCTTGCTCGTAGACCTGTGCAAGCATATCGGCCGCCGGCGCGGTCTTCTCGAGCACACGGCGCTGGATGACCTCGTCCACGCTGGAGCTAGAGAGCGAAAGTCGGGTATTGAAACGGCCTTGGATCTTTGAAAAGTCGTTGCCCACGGGCAGGCTCAGGCTGTCGATGGCCTCCTGGCTCGTGACCATCACCCACACGCGGCCACCGCAGGCGGCACCCAACTCCTCGACGATGGTCTGAAGGCTCAGCATAAGGCTTGGGTCCTGGTCGTTTGTAATAAACTGACCCACCTCGTCGACCATAAAGAGCAAACGGAAGTTGCCGCCGTGGGCCGCTGCCTGAGCGTCCACGTAGTCCTTGACCTTTTTGGCAAAGACATCAGGGGCCAAAACCTCGTCCTCAGAACCCTCGAGCCAGTTCCATGCGGCCTTTTCGCTCATGCCGAGCACGCTCTGCAGCACCTCGACGACGTCGTCCTCAAAGTAGCTGTAGGTGTCGCGGGTCTGGAGCCAGGACTCGCCGTTGACGCGCTCAAAGGCCTCGCGGAACTCCTGGGTCTTGCCCAGGGAATCGATGTGGTCCTCGAGCTTTGCAAGCTTGAGGTCCTCGCCGTAGAAGCCGCGCGCCTCGTAGAACATGCGCTCAAAGCCGCGAAGCAGCGCCGTGGGAGCCGTATCGCCCTGCTTCCACTGGCCCGCCTTGCTATCGATGTTAAAGAGGATGGCCTGCGTGGGCACCGAGCACGCGCGCTCCATGGCAGCCGCGACCATGGGGTCGACGATCTTGCCGTCAAAGTAGCGGATGGCGCTCTTGCCGCCGATCTGGCGATTCTCGAGCAGGTAGCTCAGCATCTTGAGGAAGTGCGATTTACCGGAACCGAAGAAACCACTGATCCACACGCCGATCTTGTCGGTGCGCGCATCGATGGCATCGCCGTAGGCCTTGAAGAACGTGGCAAAGTGCCTCTGCAACTCGCGCGTCACCACGTACTCGTCAAGCTCCTGGCGGATGGACCCATCTTTTGAATCCTGGACCTTGACCACGCCGTTGATGGAGCGGTTGATGTCTTTAGCAAAGAGGTCGCGAATGATCGTGTTGTCCATGGGTGCTCCTTTGGGTTTGGGAACGTTATGGCAAAGGGTTGTTACCGGCGGCAGGGACTTGCCTGCGGGAAGCCGTGCTTACGAGATATCGATGGCGCGGTAGTAGTTGTCGGCCGGCAGACGGTTAAAGAGCTGGAAAGAAGAGCCGTTGAAACTGCCCGGATAGGCGGCGACCACAGGCACCTCATCAAAATCCGCAAGCATGCAGTGGAGAAGCGTGTGTATGCGAAAGAACGGGAAAACCTCGCCCGCGCCGGTAAGGAGAACGACGTCTCCAGGCGCGTGCGGCTCGGTCTGCTCAAGGATGTACGCGGCGACTTTCTCAGGCGAGGCGAACTTGGCCACGTCCTCGCGCACGCGCTGGGTACCGCGGCGCTCCTCTTGGTGCGGGATAGCCTTGAGGACACGGCGCTTTTCGAGAATTGCCAGCACGGCGTCGTAAAGGTTCACGACCTTGAGCGTGCACGGAAGCTTGTCGGCCTCGGCATCGCGTGAAAGGGTGTCAAATAATGCACGCGCCTCAAACTCCAGCGCGGGGTCATAGCAAAAAGTGTGGAAGCCGATCTCATTGCCTATGCCCTTGTTGGCCAAAAAGTCCTCGCTGCACAGGCACTCGCGCAGAAGCTGCGCACGGCGCTCAAATTCCTGACAGGCGCGCTCGGAGCGGGCATGCGCCGCCACGACGCTCTTGCGGGAATGGATGCCGATATTGGTGGTGAGATCGGTCGCCGGGGTGATAACAGGGTCGACGGCGCTTTTGACGGGAACCACGCTACATCACCGCCCTGCCGGTAAGGGCCGCGATAAGCGACTGCTCGCCCAGCTGAACCAAGACTCGCTCGACATCGGAATCGAGGAAGAGTGGTGACAGGCGCTCGGACTCCGGGCCCTGGCCCTCGCCGATAAAGCCGGCATGGCGGAGCGTCTGGCGGAGCGAGCCCTTAATGCGCTTGACCGTGGCCTCAGTCCAGCGGGCCGCGTCCGGATACTCCGTGGTAAAGCGTGTCATAAAGGCGTTGAGGTCAACCGCCGTAAAGGCATAATCGAAGTTTTGTAGGCGTTCCCCTACCTCGACGAGCACGAGCTCGCGCACGATATCGTAGCGGCAGATCATACTGTAGAAGATGGCCTGGTCCGTCTGCGTGGGAGTGCCGGATGCCATGAGCCTGGTTAGGGATGACGCAGCCTCGACGGCGGTTTTGGGGTCGATGCCGCGCGCGGCGCATACGGCGTCCGTGGGCACCATGGCGTCAAGGCGGCGAAGGCACACGGTTGCGCGGTTGGCGACCATGCGCTCCGTGGGATATTGAAAGAGGTTCTCGCTCTTTACGCGTACAATGACCTGCTCGTCGCTTGCGCCCTGCATACGAAGGGCAGCGACGATGCGCATCTCATGCGGGAGGAATTGCTCGCGGGTGAGCACCCCCCCCCCGAACGCTTTTTGTGGTTACATCCACAGTACACGCTCCAAGGGTGTCAAGGGCTGTCACAAGTGCGCCGCAACCCGGCAGGCAGGCGCGGCGCACATGACAATAATCATACCTGTTGGTAAAAAAGTTACCACGCCCAGAGTGTCAAATGTTGAGCAACAAAATTAAATCCGGTTAACGGTCATTTTCGCAGCTCAGAAGCTTTGCCGAGGTCGCCCAAAATCACACTTGCCAGACAACCGCACTTACGAATGCAGGCACGCATACGCACAACGCCACCTTCGCGTTGAAGCCCCCATCCTCCGCTACACTCAACATAGAATTACACATATGCTTCTATGTACGGAGTTTCATATGCCTGTCATGCCTGTCGTAAAGCCTATTTCCGATCTGCGACGCAACTTTGGCTCTATTGCGGATAGCTGCCACAAAATCAAAGAACCCGTCTATCTAACCAAAAACGGGTCGGCGTCGCCTGTCGTCATGGATGCCGAGGCCTATGACGAGCAGACGCGCGCGCCAACCGCCACTCAGGAACGCGAAGATCGCATTCAGCGTGCCATCGCCCGCGGATACGATGACCTTGTCAGCTGCCGCATTCGACCTTGGAAACAAGCGAAGGCCGAAGCGGATCGGATGCGGGCTCTAAACTAGACAGCCCACCCCTCCCCCATGTAACAACCCTGTAAATCATAGCGGCG
>JAGZWV010000037.1 GCA_018378775.1 Collinsella sp.
AGGCGAGCCGCCGCCAACGCGCCGATAAACGTATCGCCGGCGGCCGTGGTATCGACTACCGTACTCGAAAGTGCCGGCATGCGCAGCAGCTCACCGCCATCGCCGAGCGTAACCGAGCCGGCACCGCCCAACGTGATGACCGCAGCCCCGGCACCCTTGTCGAGCAGCGCATTGAGCGCGGTGACGCAACTCGCGTCATCCGTGGGCAGAATGCCCGTCAGCACTTGGCACTCGGTCTCGTTGGGACAGACCAGGTCGACCGCAGGCCAGACCTCCGCAGGCAGCTCGCAGGCAGGCGCTGGATTAAAGACCGTATAGAACCCCAGCTCGTGAGCGCAAACAAGCGCCTCGGCCGTCGCCGCAAGGTCACATTCGCCCTGGGCGATAAAGACGCTTCCGGCAGCCGGGGCAATCTCGCTGTCGTCTCCGTCGAGCCCATCGGCCACCAGACGCCTCAACGCGCAGGCAACGTCCGCGCCCGCAAGCGCATGGTTGGCGCCCGGCGACAGTATGATGCGGTTGTCGCCCTCGCAGCGAATGATGGTCGCCGTTCCCGTCTCCACGTCATCGCGATGCACTACAAAGTCACAGTCCACGCCGGCGTCTTGGAGCCCCACCACGAGCGACGCGCCGAACGCGTCGCGACCGACCGCGCCGATCATGTGCGTGCACGCGCCCATACGCGCGGCAGCTACAGCCTGATTGGCGCCCTTGCCGCCGGCGTTGGTGATAAACCCGCTGCCGCCGACGGTCTCGCCCGCACGCGGTATGCGCTCGCACGCCACCGAAAGGTCCATGTTCATGCTGCCGAACACCGCAACGATGCCGCGATCTGCCATGGAAACCTCCTCGTCTACAGGCTTTGCGCCCACCGTCGACCAACGATTGTGCGCTCTCGCACCCCCTATAACTTTAGTCCACTTTGATGTGGACGCGCGCTTGAGCTTGCGCCAGCAGCAAGCATTCACAGGAGCAGGCAGCTACAATGAATACGTGCTGATTATTCTCGTCATTGGATGATGTTTTATGGAACAACTCTCGCAATCGGGCTCGCGCGGTCGACGCCGCACGGGCAACGAGCCGGCGCCGCACGAACGCGTGAAGGGCGAACGCCGTGCCAACGAACCGCGACGCACCGTGAGCTCCCATCGTGCTTCTGCCAACAACGCGGGCCGCGCCAACACTCCCGCCGCGGAGCAGACGCCTGCTCGCCCCAAATCCCGCTACATCCCTGCCCTTGACGGCCTGCGTACGCTCGCCGTCGTCGCGGTGGTGCTCTATCACCTTAACCTCACGTGGGCGCAGGGCGGCCTGCTTGGCGTCACGATCTTCTTTGTGCTTTCGGGCTATCTGATCACGCGCTTGCTGCTCAACGAAGTCGCTAAGACCGGACGCATCGACCTTAAGAGCTTCTGGATTCGCCGCATCCGTCGCCTGGTCCCCGCCGTGGTGACCGTCGTGGTGGTAACCTGCGCGCTGTGCACTCTCTTTAACCACGTGATGCTCACCAAGATGCGCCCCGACATCCTGCCGTCGCTGCTGTTCTTCAACAACTGGTGGCAGATTGCCCAAAACGTCTCGTACTTCAATGCTCTGGGCGACCCCTCGCCGCTCACGCACTTTTGGTCGCTTGCCATCGAGGAACAGTTCTACCTGATTTGGCCGCCACTGCTGTTTGCCATGGTATCCATGCATGTGAGCAAACCCAACACGCGCCGCGTGGTTCTGGGCCTTGCCGTGGTATCTGCCCTAGCCATGATGGTGCTTTACAACCCTGTCGCCGACCCCAGCCGCGTGTACTACGGCACCGACACCCGCGTGTTCTCGCTGCTGCTGGGTGCCTGGATGGCCTTTATCCCCGATCGCGACCTGGCGCCGGTGCGTCTCGCTCATCGTTTGGGGCTCAATCGCCTGGCTGGCGCCGTCAAGCACGGCAAGAACGCCGAGGGCAAGCCTGGCGAGAAGGCCGACGAATCAGCCGAGACCGCCCCGGCACAGCCGAGCGCCCTCGTGCGCTTTTGGTCCTCGCCCGCATCCATCGATGTATTGGGCGTCGTGGGTCTGGTTGGCCTTGCCGCCATGGTCGCGCTCACCAACGGCTACACCGCGTTCCAGTATCGCGGCGGCACGCTGTTATGCTCCATCCTCACGCTCATGGTCATCGCGGCCTGCGTGCAGCCCCAGGGAATGGTTGCCCGCGCGCTGTCCGCCGAGCCACTCGTGTGGGTTGGCAAGCGCTCCTACAGCATCTACCTGTGGCACTATCCGCTGCTGCTCCTCATGAACCCGGTCGCCAACATCAACGATACACCGTGGTGGCAGTACATTTTGCAGGTGCTGTTGGTGGTCGCCGTGGCCGAATGCTCATATCGCTTTATCGAGACGCCGTTTAGAAAGGGCGCCTTTGGGCGCACCGTATCCGAGTTCCGCGACGGCACCGCCACGCCCGCCAACTGGGTGCGCGCGCACGTCCCTGCCTGTGCAGCCTGCGCTGTCGTGTTGGTCGTTGCACTGGGCGGCCTGATCTTTGTGCCCGAGACGTCTGCGCTGAGCGGCGAGGGCGCCGAAGTTCTGAACAAGGAAGCCAAGAACGCCGCACCCACCGACCAGCAGGCGGCCGACGACACCGACAAGGACAACGACGGCTTCCCCGACGGCTCCTACGACCTGTTGATGATCGGTGACTCCGTGTCGCTGCGCGCCGTTGATTCCTTTGACGGCGTGTTCCCGCACAGCCATATCGATGCCGAAAAGGGCCGCCAGTTTGATGCGGGCCGCGCGACATTTGAGGGCTATATCCAGCAGAACCTTGCCGGCAAGATCGTGGTCTTTGCCCTGGGCACCAACGGCTTGGTAACCGACGACCAAATCGACGCCATCATGGCCGATGCAGGAGATAAGCGTATTGTGGTGTTTGTGAACACGCGCAGCCCGCAGCCGTGGGTTGGCTCTACCAACCAGGCCATCGCCAACGCCGCTACGCGCTACAAGAACGTACGCGTTATCGACTGGTACGGATACAGTGCCAACCGCAACGACCTGTTCGATGGCGATGGCACGCATCTATCGACCACTGGCGTGACTGAGTACCTCAACTTGATCCACGATGCCGTCAAGAAGGACCTGCCCGTGCATCCCGAGGATCACGTCAACGATCCGCAGCCGGCAGCCGTCAAGTCTGCCACCGACGCACTCGTCAATGCGCTCGCTCTCAAGCCGCACAAGCTGGGCACCGACAAGTAGCCCGCAGCAAACAACCCAAAATCACTCTTTTCGAGCCGGCCCCAAGAGGTCGTGGGCAAAAAAACAGGCCGCAGCCCATCGCTGCGGCCTGTTCGGAAGCAAAAGTGGGCGTTAAGCGCTGTAGCCCATCGCTTGCAGCACAAACATGACGACCGTCAGCACCGTAATCACGCCGATAGTCGCCCACGTGAGCACGTTCCATACGCGGCCGTTGCGGTTGGCGCCCATAATGTGGCGATCCGCCGCGATAACCACCTGGAATACCAAGACCACGGGCAGCAGCACACCGTTGATGACCTGCGAGGTCATCATAATCTGGAACAAATCGACGCCAGGCATGAGCACCAACACGGCAGAAATGCCGATGATGGCCGTAATGATGCCGCGGTAAACCGGGGCCTCGTCCCAGCTGCGATCGGCGCCGCGCTCCCAACCAAAAGCCTCGCAGATGGCACTCGACGTAACGCCCGGCAGCACGCAGGCAGCCAAAAAACTCGCTGCGACCAGGCCCGAGGCGAACAGCACCGTGGACCACTGGCCCGCGATGGGCTCCAACGCGCGAGCGGCATCGGCGGCATCGCTAATCTGAATACCCGCCGGGAACAGCACCGTACCGGTCGTGATGATAATGAAGCCCGCAATGATATCAGCAGCAATCGAGCCGCTCACGGTATCAATACGCTGCAACACGATGTCGTCCTCGCCCGCATTCTTATCGACCACGTTGTTCTGCGCCAAGAAGATCATCCACGGTGCGATGGTGGTACCGATCGTTGCGACCACGAGCGACACGTAGCTGGGATCGTTCTGAATATTGGGGACGACCAAGTCGACCGCGACCTCGCCCCAGTTGGGGCCGGCCATAAACGCGGCGACGATGTAGGTCACGAACACGCAGCTTACCAGCAGCAGAATCTTCTCGATGCGCTGGAAACTGCCCGACATGGTAAGCATCCACACCAGCAGCGCCACGAGCGGCACCGAGATGCTCGCCGGAACGCCAAACAGAGCAAGGCCGCTCGCGATACCCGCGAACTCCGAGATGGTCACCGCCGTGTTGGCGATCAACAGCGCTGCCATGGCCAGCACGCTCTTGCGCACGCCAAAGCGCTCGCGAATGAGCGACGCCAGGCCCTTACCCGTGACGCATCCGCAGCGCGCCGCGGTCTCCTGCGTCACGATAAGCAGCACGGTCATGACGGGAAGCATCCAGAGCATCTTATAGCCATAGCTGGCGCCCGCGCTGGAATACGTGGCGATGCCGCCAGCGTCATTGCCCGAAAGCGCCGCCAGAAGACCGGGGCCCATGGCGCCAAAGATGGCCGCGATGGTCAGCTTTTGCTTGGTGCTCGGCTTTTGCTTCGTATTTTGCACGCGACCACCTACCCCATGACCGACATGGTGAGCAGCACCGCGGCGATGCAGTACGCCACACACGAGATCATGACGGCGATGACGTTCATGGCGGTACCCGACGTATTGAGGTCGTGCTCATCGCGCCAGAACAGCACCATCAGGTAAATCACGGCGCTCATGTTGCCCACCAGGCAGATGATGGCCGCGATGTTAAAGCAGCCGGTAAAGAGCTGCTCCTCAAACATAGGGGCATCGAGGAACGCGGCAGTGCGCACCAGCTGCGCGCACAGGTAAGTAACAAGCGAAAGGATCAGGCCCATACCCGTGCTCTGGAAGAAGAATCCCAGGTACGGTTTGGGCTCGTCGTCGTGACCGTCGTACTCGAGGAAGTAGTTCTTGACGAACGACACCATGCGCGAGGCCGCCAGCAGCACGAGTGGCATGGCGCACATGGGGAACACCACCAGATGCGCGGAGCCCAGCACCGTCCCCAGCATCGTCGCCATAATGCACGAGGCGATGCCCCACACGACGACCCAGTACTGACGATGCACGAACCAGCTGAGCACGTTCGTCGAGTCGTCCGACGCGCTATCGCCCGAGCCGACACCGGCGATCTGCAGGTCCTCCTGATGCTCCTCGGCGATAACGTCCATGGCGTCGTCGAAGGTTACGATACCCAGGATATGACGGTTCTCGTCGCAGACAGGGATGGCAACCAGGTCGTACTTGGTCATCTCGTCCGTCACGTCTTCCTGGTCCTCGTCAGGCGACACATAGACCAGGTCGCGATAGGCCAGCTGACCCAGCGTGGCGTCGCGGTCGGCTACAATCAGCGTGCGCAGCGAAAGCACGCCGGTCAGCATGCCGCTCGGATCCTCGGTATAGACGTAATAGACGCTCTCGAAGTCCTCGTCGAGTTTGCGAATCGCCTCGATGGCATCACCGACCGTCGCCGTGGCGGGCAGCGAGACAAACTCCGAGGTCATGATGCGGCCGGCGGTGTTGTCCTCGTAGCCCAACAGATTACGAATCGCCTTCTCCTCCTTGACGCCCATCAGGCGCAGGAGCTTCTCAGCCTTCTCATAATCGAGCTCGTCGATCAGGTCGGCAGCGTCGTCCGGGTCCATCATGGCCAGCATCGACGATGCGTCGGTATCGGACAGGCCCTCGAGCATCTCGGTCATGAGCTCGTCGTCATCGAACTCCGAGATGGCCTCGGCGGCCTGTGCCGTATCGAGCTGCGCGAACACCTGCGCACGTAGGCGCGGGTCGAGCTGCTCGATAATGTCGGCGATGTCGGCAGGGTGCAGCTCGCCGAGCGTCTTGTGCGACACCGAGAGTTGAATGTTCTTGGTCGAGCGGTCGAGCAGGTCCATGTAGGACCAAGCGATGATGTCCTCACTGAGCGGCTTGCCCAGGTGCTTCATAAAGCCTTCGACGATATGCTCGAGCGCGGGGCTGATGGCGCGTAGCAGACCGCGGGCACCGACCTCGGCGCCCAGCAGGCGCAGCTGGTTTTCGCCCGACATGGAAAACTTGATGTCGTTGACGCGCACGACCTTCATGCCCTGCGTGTCGACAATCTGCTTGTTGAGCACGTCGCGGGCGAGCAGGAGTTCGGTCGGCTGCAGGTACGAAAAACGGATTTCGGTGGCCGACGTCTTAAGGTGTACACCCGTCTCGTCGATACGGTCGACCCATTTGCGCCAGCTGATCATAAACGGCGTCTTGCCGGGTCCGCGGAACGCGAGCGACGTCACGTGCGGAAAAACTTCGCCGGTAGCAATACCAAAATCGTTGACCACGCCGAGCTTTTCGCCGTCGACGTCCAAGACCGGCAATTTGAGCATCTCACTCAGATAATTCAATGGTGCTCCCCATCATAATTCCTCCGGACGCGGCCGCGCGTGCGGCGTCCGGGGGCTTCTGGATATGTATACGCATGCGCGGGCGGCACGCCGCTCGACGCTTACACCCCGTGCATGCGCAAAAAGCACCTGCATGGGGTCATCGACTGTATGGTCGAGGTTTGGATTTCACCTGTAACCTTTCTCTTGACCCTCATTAACCGCAGTAACTATAGCATCAGCATCGCCCTGCGGCATCGAATTTATGCGCTGCACATTGCAGGCATACCAAACGCTGACGCATCCGTGACATAGTCATTGGGGACGTTCCTAAACGACTACCCAATGACTACTCTGTGGTGTCGTCGTCCTCGGCAAGTTGGGGGAACACGGCGTCCTTGGGCATGGTGACCTTCGTCAGCGAGGTGAGCTTTTTACTCAGCGACGTGTCCGTCTTGACCAGGTCGCTGAGCGTCACGATCTTGTAGCCGTCGGCAATGAGGCCGTCGATAATCTGCGGCAGCGCCTCGAGCGTCTGCTCGGCGCATTCGTCTCTATCGGTGAGCAGCACGATATTGCCCGGCGTCACCGAATCGAGCACCGTCGAGACCTGCTCGTCGGCACCGTTGAGCAGCCAGTCGCCCGAGTCAATATTCCACGAGACCACGGCGGAGACCAGGTCCATCGCATCAATCCAGTTTTGCTCGTTAAAGGCAGCGTAGGGAGCACGCAGCAGCATCGTCTTCACGCCGGTCGCCGACTTAATCGCATCGGTGCCTTTCGTGATCTGTTCGCGTACCGCCTCACGGTCCTGACCCTTGAGCGAATCGTCGCTGTAGCTGTTGGATCCGATCTCGCACCCGGCATCGACAATCGCCTTGGCCGTGGCAGGCGAGGCCTCGGCCGCATCGCCCGAAAGGAAGAACGTCGCGGTGACACCCTTTTCCTTGAGCACCTGCAAGATCTGCTTGGTAGCGCCGCTCGGACCCTCGTCAAACGTCAGCGCCACGTACTTTTTGTTGCCCTTGGGTGCCACGCTGGCGCACGCAACAACGCAATCGGTGGCGGGCACAACCTCGCCGCGATCCTGCGTCTTGCCCGACTGCTCACCAACCCACACCTCGGAGCGGCCCTGGACACCCCATGTCTGCACATACTCGATAGCGCCCGTACCCTCGACCTTGAGCTTGGGCTCGATAACCGTAGCCTGAACCTTGTGCTTCTCGTAGGTGTTACGGCCATCCTTGACCGTCACCTTCTCGCCGCCCTCAAGTTCGCGGCTATCCCATTTGCCCTGTTTCACGCGCTTGCCGTCGACCTTCACCGACAGCTTTTCGCCCCCATGGCGCTTGAGCACGCTGTCATCGACGGCCAGCAGGTCGCCTGCGTCGTAGGTGTCAGTCAACTCCTGGTCGTCGATGAGATTCTGCAGCGTAGAGCCCACGCGCACCGCGGTCTTCTGGCCGTTAAGTTCCACGTCCACGCTGCGGTTGACGTAGCCCACGACGGCAGCGATAAACAGCACGAGCGCGCAACCCACGGCGATGAGCGCATAGGGCAGGCGAGACGAACGACGGGGTGTGCGGCTGTTGCCGATGCGAGCGCTGCGATCGCTAAAGCCGCGGCTATGGTTGAGATACATCGCGCCGGGCTTACGGTGACGCTTGCGCTGACCGCTGGGCAGCTGCCCCAGGTCGCGGCGCGCCGTCGGACGCGTACCCGAACGCCCGTTTAAGTTGGATCCGTTTTGGCGCATGTGCCCTCCCCCATAAACACAGCAAGCCGGAGCAACAGGTCTCCGGCTTGCCTCCCATCATTTGGTACGTCGCTATTTTGTAGCTTTTGACGAGCCTCCGCTCGCCTTTTGGTATTCGTCCTTAAAGGCCTTGAACATGCCGCGCGTCTTGCCGAGCTGCTTGCCCAGTGCGCGACTGCCCTTGTCCACGGCAACCGATCCCTTGTCGTCGAGCACCTTGGCGCCCTTCTTGACCTTATCGCCCACCACGACGCTTGCCTCGGCAGCCTTTGCGGCGGCGCCGCCCGAATACCCGAGCGACTTGACCTCGTCCGAGACGACCATCGCGCCGTTCTCGTAGCCGCGCAGCATCGTCGGCGGCACCTGCGTGTCACCAACCAAAACACTCGAAGCAGCACCGGCGGTCACATAGAATGCCTGCACGATGCCCGAACGCGGCTTGAACTCCACATCCGAGCAATAGCCCACGACGTCGCCCGATTCCGTGCGCACGTCCATAC
Source organism: Collinsella sp. (assembly GCA_018378775.1). Lineage (GTDB taxonomy): Bacteria > Actinomycetota > Coriobacteriia > Coriobacteriales > Coriobacteriaceae > Collinsella. The sequence continues at coordinate 8,706 of JAGZWV010000037.1, forward strand.
CGACCCAGATGATGCAATCGTCCAGGTTGATGTCGAGGCGCTTGGCGGCGGCGGCATCGTACGTGTCCTTGACGTCATCGACCGCAATGGCGCCCTCGTAGACACCAATGGCGTCGAGCGCTACGAATCGGTCGGGGCGCTCGATCATGCCCGCGATATCAGACTGGCGGACCATAAAGCCGACCACGCGCGTACCGCCCGGGGTAAAGACCGGAAAGTGAATCTTTCCGAGCTTTTTAGGGCTGCGCGGCGTGCCGTCCTTTTTGATGCGCTTGTCCTCGGTAGGCTTGCGATAGATCTTGGCGCCGACAAAATCCCCGGCGCGCATTATGCCTCGGTCGAGGGCTCCGCAGCCTCGGTATCAGCCTCGACGGCGTTCTCGACCACGACGTCGGCGGCAGGCGTCACGTTGCCGCCCGAAATGGCGTCGTTGAGCTGCTCGCGCAGCTGGTCCATGCGCTCGCGGGCCAGGTCGACCTTGGCGCGCAGGTCATCGGTCTTGGCGTCGACCATCGGGCCAAAGTCATTCACCGCAGCACGGGCCTCCTCGGCGCTGTGCTCGTAGGTGTCGCGCATATTGTCCCAGGCGTCGTTGGCGATATCGGCAGCCATGGCGCGGGTCTCGGCGCCCGAGCGCGGGGCCAGAGCAACGCCGACAATAGCGCCGGCAGCGGCACCAAAAAGTGCGCCGGAGACAAAGCTGAAAGTCTTACCCATGATCATTCCTCTCCTGCGGGCACGTCGGTGCCCACCGTTTGAATGCTGTCCATTATACCCGCAGTACATCACTTGCCACTCCGCTCATCTGCATACGGCAAAGGCGCAGGTACGTGATGGTGATAAACGCGTAGGCCTACTCCTGAGGCATAGTCGGCATGGCCACCGTGGCACCCGGGTCCTCGCCGGCACCGTCCACGAGCGGCAGGCCGCCCTCATGCACAGGTCCTGCCGGAACCGTCGCCGCACCACCAAAGACGGCAGCGGAGGCCTCGTGGTTCTCGGCAACCGCGCCCTCGGTATCAATCGCCACCTGGGGCTCGTCGTCAAAGTTGGGAACGCCCTGGGGCTCGGTGGGAACAGGCTCGGCGGTCGCATCGGCAACGGACTCGGCGTCGGCCGGCACATCGCCCTCGTCAGCGCCCTCGTCCTCGACAGCATCTTCGCCGTTCGCAGCGGCGACGGCCTCGTGAGGATCCTTGCCCTCGGCCTCGGCGCGCATGCCCAGCACCAGGTTGCGCAGGCCCGCGACCGTGCCTTCCACGTCGGGGGCAGGCTGGTCGGCGTGCAGGTACGCCCAGTCCATCATAAAGATGGCCGAAGACAGCGCACCGATGGCCAGCGCGTCGTCGGGGCACGAAAGCTCAACCTCAAAGACGCGCTCGTCGTGCTCGCTTACGCGCGTGCGGCCGCACGAGATGCTGCCGGCAAGCCCGGTCTCGTTCATGAGCTCGACCGTCACGTGCTCCAGCAGATGGCAGAGCTCAGTCTGACCCATGCAGTCCTGGAACTCGCGACCGGAATCACCCAGGCACAGGTGCTTGGCAATCGCCGGCACCAGGTAATACACGCGCGCCGTGGCCTCGATATCCTCCGAGGTCATGAGCGGCATGCCGGGGTTCACCAGCACATGCGCGCAGATCTTGTCCTCGCTGACGGTGACCTTAAGGATGTTGAACAGGCCTGCCATAACTCTCCCCTACTCTTCCTTGCCCTACTCGTCGCCATCGTGCGGATCCACAGAGCCCGCACCCGACGCCGCCGGCTTCTCTGCCGAAGACTCGGAATCTTTCTTATCGGTTTCGGCCGGAGCGATCACGCGAATGAGCGAGATGCGCTGGCCACGCATCGACTGCACTTTAAACTTGTACCTCGCGACCTCAAACACCTCTCCGATGTCGGGCACCGAGTCGCAAAGCTCCAAAATCCAGCCGGCGATGGTCTCATAATCATCGCTTTCCTCAAGCGGCCAACCAAGCTCAATCGCGTCATCGCACGAAAAACGCCCATCAACGAGCCACTCGCGGCGCGAAAGGCGCGTGAGATACTTGTTGTCGGGGTCGAACTCGTCCTCGATCTCGCCGACGATCTCCTCGACGATGTCCTCGATAGTGATAATGCCGGCCGTGCCGCCGTACTCGTCCACGACCACCACGATCTGGTCGTGCGAGGTCTGCATCTCGGACAGCAGCGGCAGGATGTCCTTGGTGTCGGGCACAAAGGTGGCGTCGCGCAAAAAGCCGGCGATGGGCTGGTCGCCTTTGCCGTCGAGCGCGGGCTGAATCAGGTCCTTGATGTGCGCGATGCCGGCGACGTTGTCGGGATCCTCGTGATAGACGGGGATGCGGCTAAAGCCGGTCTGGCGCATGGTGGACAGCACGTCGGCGACCGTCTCGTCGTCCTCGCACATGGTGGTGTCCACGCGCGGCACCATGACCTCGCGGGCAACGGTGTCGCCCAGGTCGAAGATCTCGTGGATCATGCGCTTTTCCTCGTCGAGCAGGTCGTCCTGCTCCGAGACCATGTACTTGATCTCTTCTTCCGAGACGTTCTGGCGGTCGTCGGCACTCTTGATGCGCAGGATACGGGCCAGGCCATCGGAGCAAGCACCAGTTAGCCACACGAGCGGACGGGCGATCTTTTGGAAAAACGACAACGGCCCCACAACCTGCTTGGACACGCCTTCGGCGTTGGCCAGGCCGATGCGCTTGGGGACGAGCTCGCCGATCACGATGGACACGAAGGCGACCGCGACGGTGATGATGACCGGCGCCAGGCCGCGTGCGATGGCGGAGAGCGGCGCGATGCCAAAGCTCATGAGCCACGTGGCGAGCGGGTCGGACAGACTCGTCGAGGCGACGGCGGACGAGGCGAAGCCCACGAGCGTGATGGCGACCTGGATGGTGGCGAGCAGCTGGTCGGAGTCGGCAGCCAGCTTAATGGCACGCTCGGCGCGCTTGTCGCCTTCCTCGGCCTCGTGCTCCAGCACGGCGCGCTTGGCCGTGGTGAGCGCCATCTCAGACATAGAGAAGTAGCCGTTGATGAGGGTCAAAACGAGGGTAGTGATAAGGGAGATGGTTATGTCCATCGGGAGTTTCTCGAACCTCCAAGATTCGGGACGTTAGGTAGTAAGCGTAGGTGGCGGATAGGGCAGTTGCGCCCGGCGGCCGCCTGGATGGGTCCGCGGGCACAGACGCGATCGCTAGATTACGAAGAGGATCACCGCCATGAACTGGAAGATACTGCCGGCGAGTACCCACAGGTGAAACACGCTGTGAAGATAGCGCACGTTTTTAGCGATGTAGAACGGCACGCCCACGGTGTAGCACGCGCCGCCGACAGCGAGCAGGGCAAGTGCCACGGGGTTGAGCAGCGACACGAGCTCGGGCAGCTTAAAGACGACGAGCCAGCCCATCAGCAGATAGACCAGGCCGCTTACCCAATGCGGTTGGCGCTCGCGCAAAAAGCACTCGAGGGCGATGCCGATAATGGCGATGGCCCATACGGCAAAAAACAGCACGGGACCACCGTCGTTTGCCAGCGTGATGAGGCAAAACGGCGTATAGCTGCCAGCTATGAGCAGGTAGATGCAACTGTGGTCGATGATGCGAAACACACGCTTGGCGCCCGCGGGCTGAATCGCATGGTAGAGCGTGGAGGCAAGGTATTCGAGAATAATGCTGGCGCCGTAGACAATCGCCGCGGCCATGTGGGCCGGGCCTCCGCCGCGCAGGGCAGCGAACACGATCAGGAGCACAAGACCTGCGATGCCCAGCAGGCAACCGACACCATGGGTGACGGAGTTCATGATCTCCTCGCCCACCGTGTAGTGCGGAACGGCCGCGGCTCCAGGTCGCGGCTTGGAACTGTCGCTCGAATCGGACATGCCGGTTACATCCTCCAACGTAAATAGTTCTCAACACTATATCAAAGCGTCTAGGTACGTGCGAAATTTGCACCATACGTGACCCTTTGTTTACCCATTCTTTGCCTGTTGACGCATCAACGGCGAACGTCCATAATGCGCTTGCATTAAATGTTGATGTATTAACATCTTATAGGAAAGCTTCTTATGTCTCAAAACGCACGTTCCCATCGAAAGCTCAAGATAGCCGGCGTCGTTGCGCTGGTGCTCGTTGTCGCGCTGCTGGGGTTTGCCGGCAACTTTCTGTTTGACTTCGCGCTGAATCCCCGCGCGCCATACACCATGAAGATGATGCAGGACGGCAAGGACGCCGAAAAGGGCGAGCAGATGGATGCCGAGGAGGGCGAGGCACGGGCGTGGTTTAAAGAGAACCGCGAGAGCAGCAGCCTCACCGCGGACGACGGGACTGAGCTCGCCGCCTGGTATTTTGCTGCGTCGGAGAGCACACACGACTACGCCGTCTGCCTGCATGGATATACCAACGAGCCTATCGGTATGGCCCGATACGTCAAGCGATTCCACGACCGCGGCATGAACGTACTCGCACCCGCCGCCCGCGCCCACGAGCGCTCCGGCGGCGACTATATCGGCATGGGCTGGCCCGAGCGCCTCGACATCGTCGCATGGATCGAGCAAATCGTTCAGGCTGACCCCGAGGCGCGCATCCTGGTCTTTGGCGAGTCGATGGGTGCGGCAACCGCCATGAACGTCGCGGGGGAATCTCTGCCCGCAAACGTGAAATGCATTATCGAGGACTGCGGTTATACGAGTGTTTGGGACGAGTTTTCCCTGCAGCTCAAGGACGTGTTCGGCCTGCCCAGCTTTCCCTTGCTCGATGTAGCAAACTTGGTGTGCAACGTGCGCGCGGGCTACGACTTTCATAAGGCGAGCAGTGTGGAGCAACTCAAACACGCGACGGTTCCCATGCTGTTTATCCACGGCGACCAAGACACCTTTGTGCCGTACAGCATGCTCGACCAAAACTACGAGGCGTGCGCCAGCAAGGTCAAGCAAAAGCTCACTATCCATGGCGCCACCCACGCCAAGAGTGCGCAAGTTGACCCCGAGCTCTACTGGAACACGGTCGATAACTTCCTCGACAAGAATTTTTAGGCAAAAAGCAACGTCTGAGGCTTTATCTGACCCCTTATTTTCGGAAGTATGCGGCAAAATCTGGAACTGCCGGCCAGACCGCAGTTTTACCAACAATTTATCTTGGGTTTTGTTGCTAAAAAACGTCGTGTGCTCGGCGGTCTCGAAATTTGCCGCATACTTCCGAAAAGCCGCCCGTGAGCGCTATGCTCACGGGCGGCTTTTGCTCAACTTGCGCTACAAAAGCGCTTGTTTTGTCCAATAACCGGACGCTACTTGACCTCGATGAGCTCGTACTCGCTCGTGCCCAGGCCAATCTTTTCGGCGTGCGCGATGCACGCGCGCCAGTCGGTGTCGGGATGCGTGATGCAGAAGGGGTCACGCGCCTGCTCGCCCTCCAGGTGCTCGTGATTGTGCTCCATCTTAGCGGCGCTATCGGTGAGCTCGGTGTTGGGCAGCGGCTCGGATGCCATGACGGCGTCGGCGCAGGCCTGGTCGATGGCGACCGGGTCGAAGCTCGCAAACATGCCGATATCGTTGACGATAGGCGTGTCGTTTTCGGGATGGCAATCGCAGTTGGGGCTGATATCCATGGCAAGCGAGATATGGAAGCTCGGGCGGCCGTCGACGACGGCCTTGGTGTACTCGGCGATCTTACAGTTGAGCACGTCGGCCGCGGCCTCATAGCCGGGCTTGATGCAGTCCTGGTTGCATGCCGCAATGCAGCGTCCGCAGCCCACGCAGCGATCGTGGTCGATGGCAGCCACGTGCACCGTGCGGGTGTTGCCGTTGGCAAGCTCGCGCTCGCGGGTGTCGTCGAACGAGATAGCGTTGTGCGCGCAGATCTTTTCGCAGGCATGGCAGCCAACGCAGTGCTCGGTCGCGACGTTCGGCTTGCCGGCGGCGTGCTGTTCCATCTTGCCGGCACGGCTGCCGCCACCCATACCCAGGTTCTTCATGGCGCCGCCAAAACCGGCCTGCTCATGGCCCTTAAAGTGGGTGAGGCTGATCACGATATCGGCATCCATGAGTGCCTGGCCGATCTTGGCCTCGTGCACGTACTCGCCGCCCTCGACCGGGACGAGCGCCTCGTCGGTGCCCTTAAGGCCGTCGGCGATGATGATCTGGCAGCCCGTGGCATACGGGGTAAAGCCGTTCTGGTAGGCGGTATCGATGTGCTCGAGCGCGTTTTTGCGGCTACCGACATAGAGCGTATTGCAGTCGGTGAGGAAGGGCTTGCCGCCCAGCTCCTTCACGACGTCCGCGACGGCGCGGGCGTAGTTGGGGCGCAAAAAGCTCAGGTTGCCCAGCTCGCCAAAGTGAATCTTGATGGCGACGAACTTGTTCTCAAAGTCAATCTGCTCGATACCGGCGTGACGGATGAGGCGCTTGAGCTTGTCGAGCTGGCTCTCGCGAGCATGCGTGCGCAGGTTGGTGAAGTACACCTTAGCGGGTGCTGCGGGTGCAGTTGCGGTCATAGATCTATCCCCTCGGTCTATATGGCGTTACAGACATAGAGGATGGTACCAGTTAAAGCAGAGTTAAAGTCAAGTACGGAACCTAGTCATTGGGGACGTTCTTAAATGACCAGTCGCAAGGGACACTCTTTCGCCGCCCGGCAGTTGGGGACGTTCCTTTCCTGCCGGCAGTTAGGAACAGTCCCCAAAGGCCGGCATATTGGGACAGTCCTTGCCAGCCCGGCCGGCGAGCCGACGAATGGCAAGAACTGTCCCCGATGGTTACTCCTGGACTTTGAGGGCCTCGGCCAGACTGACGCGCTTGATGGAGCGCGTGTGCAGCAGCGCCACGACCAGGTAGGTCGCAAAGCCGATTCCTGCGCACGCCGCCATGGACCAAGCGGGCACGTAGATCTCGATATTGCCGTTATAGGCGAGCAGCATCGAGCGGAAGATGGCCGTGAGCGAGCCAATAATGACCGGCAGGCTCAGCACGAGTGACGCCGCAACGCACAACGTGATCGAGCGGATGTACAGATGCGAAATCTCGCTATCGCGATAGCCAAAGACTTTCATGTAGCTGATCGAACGGGCGCTGTGGTCGATCACAGCCTTGGTCAGCAGGTACATAAACAGCAAGAAGATGAACACCGCAAGCCCAACCATCATTCCGATCATTTTGCTCATCATGCCGATGAATTGGTCGCCCACGGCGCGCATGTCGTCGGGCGTGGTGTCGCCGGCAAAGTAGCGCGAATCAAGGTCGAGCTTCTCATCGCTCACATAGCCGTTGAAGTAGGCCGCATCGTTGCCAAAGAGCTCGTTAAAGTCATCGATACTCATATAGATATTCATGTCCGACTTGGAGCCCCAGGCACAGTCCTTGCCCGCATACTCAAGGGAATAATTCTCGCCCTCATACTTGTCGCCGAGCGTGACCTTCTGGCCCTCGCTCCAGCCAAACTTGTCGAGCAGGCCGCCGCCAAAGACGACGTGTCCGTCGCCGACGTTGAGGCCTTTCCAATAGCACGAATCGGTTGAAATGCCGTAGACGGAAATCGTCTCCTCGCCATTCCCATCGCCTCGGTCGTATTGCAACTGGTAAACGGCATATTTCTCGGCCTGCGCGATTGCGCCCGCGCCGTTGTCAATCGTGTTGACCGGGTGAATGTCGTCGTTGTCGGTGTCGATCTTAGAGGCCTTGTCAATCAGGTCGATAGCCTCGTCGCGGTTGCAGCCGAGGATATCGGCAAGGTCATCGAGGCGCGCATAAAGCGCATCCTTCTTGTCCTGGACCTTGGTAAGCGCATCCTGCGCCGCAGTCAGGCTCTCGGCAGACGGAGATGCGGTCGCGGCATCGGCTGCCGTCTGCGCCGCATCGGCCGCGTCGTCAAGCTCGTCATCGGCATCTTGGGCGGCGGAAAGCAGCGCGCCGTCAACCGACTGCAAGCGCTCGAGTGCTGACCACTGCTCGCGCTCCTCGGCAGTGCCCTCGAGCTCCAGCGGCGCCTTGAGCGTGTACTGGTGCTCGGCGACCAGGCTTGTCTCGAGGTTGTCCGCGTAGTGCGTCATCGTGGGCAGAATCGCCAGGCCAAAGAGCAGCAGCAGCGAGGCAAACGCAATGCCCACAAAGAGCGTGGCAAAGTTGCCCAGGTTGCGCAGAAAGATACGCAGGCGGAAGCGGGAAACAAAACCCATGCGCTCCGGCAGTTGCATACCGCGCTTGGTGCCCGATTTGCCGCTCGCCTCGTGACGAAGGAACTGCAACGGCGTCTTGCCCATTTTGCGAAGCAGGCCCACCAGCGTGATGAGGATGAGCGCGGCGGCGGGAACCACGGCGCACTTCACAAAGATCTCCCAGCTCCAGTACACCTGGAAGGGCGGCAGGCTGTACGAACCGTAATAGAGGCTGCGCATGGGCTCGGTAAAGAACACAACGCCGAGCGCAGTGCCCAAAAGCGCCGCGACCACGCCCACGATGGCGGGAAGTGCCAGGTAGTGCAGCACGATCTCGCGACGGCGATAACCGCTGGCGAGCAGCGTGCCGATGATGGCGCTCTCCTCCTCGATGGTGGCGTCGGTAAGGACCACAAAGACGAACGCCATGATCACGATGATGATGTCGAGCAGCGTCATCCACATCATGGAGTCGCCGTCTACGTCGTCGCGCGCGTAGCCAATGCCCTGGTTGGAATCGGCGTCGATGAGGTCATCCACGCGTGCATCGGCATCGGTGAGCGCCTCCACCATATCCTGCTCCGCATCGACGCGATCCGCGGTGGAGAGATCACGATCGGTAAAGGTAAAGGAGTAGGTGTAGGCAGGCGCGCCGCCGGCGTCCTTAAGCGCGGCAAAGCCGGCGTCGGTGACCTCGGCCACACCGTACGTGATGGTGTTCACCGTAAAGTCCGAATTGTTGAGGAACAGCGCCTGGCTATCGGGCTGGGTCATGATGCCGCAGATGGTGTAGCTGCGACCCTCGAGCTCGACTTTATCGCCCACGGCGAGGTCGTTGTTGATGGCAAAGACACGGTCGATGGCCACCTCGTCGTCCGCCTTAGGCCGCCTACCTTCGCAGTAGGACGCGATATCGACCTTGGTGCGGTGCGCATAGGTGCGCAGCGTGCGCTTGGTGCCGTCGTCGCCGGACGCCTTTTTGATGATAGCGTCGATGGAGAAATTCTTGTAGAGCGTGACGCCGCCGACGTTGTCGGCCGCGCCCTCGGCTGCCTTGAGCTGGTCTTTGGTGGCCTCGAAGGAGGTGGTCACGCGGCCGTCCTCAATCGTGTACGCATCGCGCATGTCATCGATAAGGCAGCCGATGGAATGCGCTGCGAGCAAAAAGCCCGAGGTGAGAGCGATACTTCCGCACATAAGCAAAAAGATGCCCAGGTACTTGCCGATATTGCGGCGCAGCTCGCGTGGGAGACGTTTTGCGAGAGGTGTCATGGCGCCGCCTACCAATCGAGCTCGGCGGCCGAGACGGGCGACTCGTTGAGCTCATCCTCGACGATGCGCCCGTCGCGCAGGCGCAGCACGCGATTGGCCATGCGCGCGATGGCGGCATTGTGGGTGACAATGATGATGGTGCAGCCGTACTCGTGATTGACATCTTCCATGAGCTGCAAGATTTCCTTGGACGTCTTATAGTCAAGCGCGCCCGTGGGCTCGTCGCACAGCAGCAGGCCCGGGTTTTTGACGAGTGCGCGGCCGATGGCGCAGCGCTGCTGCTGGCCACCCGAGACCTGGCGCGGGAACTTGTTGCGGTGCTCGTAGAGGCCCAGCGAGCGCAGCAGGTCGTCGACGCTGAGCGGGTTTTTGGACAGGTGCGCCGTGACCTCGATGTTTTCCTTGATGGTGAGATCAGGCACCAGGTTGTAGAACTGGAAGACAAAGCCCAGCTCGCGGCGGCGATACTCGCCCAGGTCGGCGGGCTTGAGCACCGTGAGGTCGCAGCCGTCCACCATGATGGAGCCGGCGTCGGCATCCTCCAGGCCGCCGATCAGGTTGAGAAAGGTCGACTTGCCCGAGCCCGAGGGACCCAGCATGACGCAGATTTCGCCGCGGTTGATGGACGTGTCGATGCCATCGAGTACCGTCAGGCGCGCATCACCGTCGCCGTAGTGCTTTTTGAGCCCTTTGACCTGGACATAGGCTTTCTGCGTTGCCATGGCATCCCCCATTGTTAGCCTCGTACTACTTTATGAACGTAATAGTAAACCTTGGCGAACTATTTTGGGGCGAGAGTGGGGATTTGTTTCAGACTAGTCATTGGGGACGTTCTTGACTAGTCATTGGGGACGTTCTTAAATGACCAGTCACAAGGGACGCTCTTTCGCCACCCGGCAGTTGGGGACGCTCCTTATCTGCCCCCGATGGCTAGTCATTTAAGTCTGTCCCCAATGAATACTTTTGGTCGTTTAAGTCTGTCCCCAATGAGTAGGTGTCTAGGCGTGGGATTTGTTGTGGGCGAGGGCTAGGCCTACGGCGGCGATGGCCGCGGCAAAGAGCACTGTGACGCCCAGATCGCAAGCGATGTCGCCCAGCACGGTGGACGTCAGGTCCGCGGCGAGCGCCTTGCCAATCGCGTCGTTCACCCAATACGTCGGCACAAAATGCGCCGCGGTCTGCACGGCTGGGCCCATCAGCGACAGCGGCATCCAGGCGCCGCCCAAAAACGTCATGAGCATGCCGAGCAGGTTGCCCACACCGTTGAGCAGCTCCTCACGCGCACCCAGGCTCGAAAGGGCAAAGCCAACGGCCAGAGGCGTGCACGCCAGGGCAAACGTCGCCGCCAGCGCCAGGCACACACGACCCACGCCGACCTCGGCAACCGCGCCGGCAAAGCCCACGACGCCCATCATGCTCGACACAAACCAGATCACCGATACGATGACCGACGAGATAATCGCGTACGCGCCAAAGTTGAAATACGACTTGAGCATGGCGGCGGCAGTCGAACCAACCTTGACCTGCTCAATCTGGACCTCGGCGCGCTTGGCGGCGGCATGCTCGGCGGCCTTGGCGACGCTACCATTAGAGGCGGCGGGCTCTAGGGCCGCTGCAGCGCCCGCGAGCGAAATCCAGCGCGAGGCCTCAGCAGACGAAAGCGCCGCCGCCATGGTGCCGGCACCGTAGGTCACATCGAGCTTGGGCAGGGCCTCCCCCGCGCGGGCGGCCGCGACCAGGTCGTTCTCAAACCCCTCCGGGATAAAGAACACGCAGTCGGCGCTACCCTTGGCGCTGTTGCTCTTGGAGAGCGCGTCCGCAAGATCGTAGGTATCGTCGCCGACGCCCGTGACCAACTCAAAGCGCGACCCCAGGTGCTTGGTGAGCGCATGCGAAAGGTCGCTGTCGTCGCGGTCGACCACGATCACGTTGGCATCGTAGGGCTCGTACTCGGTGAGCTGCGACGAGTTCCAGCTCACCGATGCCGCGATGAATACGCCCATGAGCGAGATGAACACCGTATAGATGAGCAGGTAGAACGGGTGCGCCAGCGCCATGCGAAGCGCAGTCTTAAAGGTGCTCATAGCGGCTCCTTCCAAAGGTCAGCGTGGCGGCGGCAACGAACAGCAGCGCCATAAGGACCAGCGCGCCGGCGCGAACGACAAAGGGGCCCAGGTTCTCAAAGAAATACAGGCGGTTGAACATGTCGCAGATGAGCTTGACGGGGTTGAGCCAGCACTCGGCCGGGCAGGCGCGGGCGACGTCGTCGGCAAGCGCCATCGCCGGCTCGCCGTAGAGGCCGGCGAACAGGGCGCACGTGGTAGCAAAGCCCGTGAGGATGCCGGACTTGGACGCCTTGCCGCCCTTAACGGGAAGCGTGCCCACAAAAAGGCCCAAGCCCGTGGCGGCAAGCGCGGAAGCGGCGCCACCCACCAGACACAGCCCCTCGCGCCCGCCAAAGTCGACGCCCACGACCAGGCGCACGTAGCCGATCGCGATCGTCATCGAGGCAAAGGAGACCAGCCACGAGCCGACAAAGATGCCGGTCAGCGATGCCGTCTTGGAAAGACCGCCCACACAGCGACGTGCGCCAAGGCCCGACAGATTGGGCTGCAGGTCGACGACGCTCAAGGCGGCAAACTCCGCAGACATCATCGCGACCAGGCCAAAAAGCGCGTAATAGTAGATGACCGTGCCATCGGGCGTGGTGCGTGTCAGGCTTACGCGGCGGGTACCGCCCTCGAGCGATAGAGCGCGCGCAACCGCCTCCGGGTCGGCGAGCGCCGCCGGGTTGTCCTGGGCAATCTGGGACATGAGCTCGGCATTTTGTGTATACGAGCTTGCCACCGTCTCCAGAATACTGCGGTCGGTGAGCACCGACGTCGCACGCGAGCTGCCATAGCTCGAAAGCAACGTGAGTTTGGGCGTGCCCGCATCGTCGACCGTATAGATGCCCGCGACCTCGCCGGCCTTAAGCGCACGGTTCGCATCGGCTGCGTCGTCGAGCTCGTGGATCTCGAGCAGCTGATCGCCGCCTTCCTTGGCAAGCGACGTCGCCACGCCCTTAAAGGTCGAAGCGTCCCAAGCCTCGTCCGCCACGACGGCCACCGGCACCGGGTCGACCGTGCCGTCGGAGCTGAGGTTCGCAAACATAAACATGAACATCGTGGAAAGTACGATGGGAAAGAGAGCGCCCCAGACCCACGTGCTCGGCCGGCGCAGCAGCGTCTTGACCGTAGTGATGATGGTGTTGAACATGACTGCCCCCTAGTCGCGCAGCTCGCGGCCGGTGATCTCGAGAAACACGTCGTTGAGGGTCGGTGGCTCGCTCCACACGCGGCCGAGCGCCACATCGGCGGCGCGCAGCGTGTCGAGGATGTCGACCAAATTGTGCGGGCTCGCTTCGCAGGTGCAGACGATCTCGCCGCCGGACAGCTCAACCGAAAGCACGTGCTCGAGGGCGCGCAGCCGCTCGACCGTGGCGGTCTCTACGGCGCCAACCTCGACAGTCACGCGCTCGCCCATCTGAATCATGCGCTTGAGCTCGTCGTTGGTGCCCTGCGCCAGCACGCGCCCGCCGTCCATGATCATGATGCGGCTGCAGATTTGCTCGACTTCCTCCATGTAATGGCTGGTATACACCACTGTGGCGCCCTCGTCGCGCAAGCGGCAGATGCCCTCCAGGATGGCGTTGCGGCTCTGTGGGTCGACCGCCACCGTGGGCTCGTCAAAGAAGATGAGCTCGGGCTTGTGCGCGATGCCGCAGGCGATGTTGAGGCGACGCGCCAGGCCGCCCGAGAGCTTGCCGGGGCGGAACTTGGCAAAGTCGCCCAGCCCGACAAAGTCGATCGCCTCGTTCACCAGCGCGCGGCGGTGCTTGCGGTCGTTGACGTAGAGGCTGCAGAAATAGTCGATGTTCTCGCGCACCGTGAGCTCGTCAAACACCGCCACCTGCTGCGGCACCACGCCGATGCGGCGCTTGAGGTCGTAGCGGGCGGGCGTCATGGGTTCGCCGAACAGCTCGATGGTGCCTTTGTCGTAGGCGAGCAGCTGCAAAATGCAGTTGATGGACGTGGTCTTGCCCGAGCCGTTGGGGCCCAGCAGGCCAAAGATCTCGCCGGGGGCGATGCTCAGGTTAAAGTGGTCGAGCGCGATAAGATCGTCATAGCGCTTGACGAGGTTTTCGACGTGAACGATGTCTGTCATGAGGCGGCCCTTCCGTTGATTGCGGCCCGGTACGATTGCATCATCGCAGGAGCCGCCGGCGCGCACCAGTGAGCTTTGTCACGAGTGCGGGGTCTTTGTCGTGCGGCCTGCCGACGCCCCCCGCTTTGCTGCGCGGGAGGAATGTCACGGTTGCGCAGGCGGCCCCTCCACCATGCGCGGCTTCGCGTACAATACCCGTATGAACAGGCTTTTCGACAAATCGATCGTGCTGGCGTGCTGTATTGCGGCCGCCATGGGTCTTGCTGTGGACCTCTCGCCCTCTATGAGATCGCGCGACGCGTGCGCCGTGAACGCATCTGGCCCGCGCTGGCGATTGGCGCCGTGTTTGTCTGCGCGCTTGCCGCGGACCTTCGCGGCGGCGCGCTCACCACCCGAACGCTCCTGCTGACCGCTATCCTTTCGGTTGCCGCCACCTTGCTATCGCTACGTACCGCCCAGTTGGAGCGCGAACAGCAGCGCATGCGCCGTACCCGCGACGAGCTGCAAGAACGAGCCCTCGCGCTCGAAGCGCGCAACCGTGACCTTGCCGACCGCCAGGACTACGAAGTCGAGCTCGCGACGCTCGCCGAACGCGCCCGCATCGCGCGCGAGATCCACGATAACGTCGGGCACCAGCTCACGCGCGCCTCACTGCAGGCCGAAGCCCTACGCGTGGTCCACGCCGACGAGCCCAGGGTTGCCGCCGATTTCGCCGACGTCAAACGCACGGTTGACGAGGCGCTCCAGCTTGTGCGCACCAGCGTCCACGCGCTCAACGACAACGCCGTCGACCTTTCCGTGCAGCTCGAACGCATTGTTGAAGGCGCGCGCTCGGACGGCGGCCCGCAGATTGAGCTTGAAGTTTTGGCCGAGCATGCACCCGCAAACGTCGCCAACTGTTTTGCGGCGGTCCTGCGCGAGGCGCTTTCCAACGCCATGCGCCACGCTTGCGCCCAGACCGTCACCGTACGATGCATGGAGCATCCGTCGTTTTACCAGCTCATCGTTACCGATGATGGCGCGGACGCGACCCCGGCGAGCAGCAGCAACGTCGTAGAAGGCATGGGGCTCGCCTCCATGCGCGAGCGCGTCGAGGCGCTTGGCGGAACCTTCACCGCCGGCCTGCGCGCCGGCGCCCCCGGCTGGCGCGTGTTTGCCACCGTCCCCAAACAGCAAGGAGATTAGGACCGATGAGGCTCATCGTTGTCGACGACGACCGCTTAGTGGTCGATTCGCTCAAGATTATCCTGGGCGCCCAGCCGCAGATCGAGGTAGTGGGTACCGGCGCCAACGGCAACGACGCGGTTTCGCTCTATGCCGAACACGCACCCGATATCGCGCTGCTCGACATTCAGATGCCGGAACGCGACGGCCTATCGGCGGCACGCGAGATCCTTGAGCACGAACCCACGGCACGCGTGGTGTTTTTGACGACATTCTCGGATGACGAGTACATTGTGTCGGCGCTTAAACTGGGCGCCCGCGGCTACCTGATTAAAACCGATGTCGCCGCCATTCCACCAGCGTTGGCGCAGGTCATGGCTGGCAAGCGCGTGCTCGAGGGCAAGGCGATCGAGGACATCGATTTTGACGGAACGGACGTCGAGGCGGGCACGCCCCGCCGGCCCGCAGCCTTCGCCAGCCTGACCGACCGCGAGTTCGAAGTCGCCGAACTCATCGCCCGCGGCCTCGACAACAAAGAGATCGCCGCCACCGCCTACATGGGCGAAGGCACCGTGCGCAACCACATCAGCTCAATCCTGGCAAAGATGGGCCTGCGCAACCGCACGCAGATCGCTATCGCCTACCTGCGAGGGTAGTTGCCCGAAGACCGACCGTTCCGGCATAGCAAAATGGCTGCTACCGATTTAAGGCCATTTCAAAACTATGCCGGTTTACGGGGCCAAACTCAGGACCCCCATCCATACCCGCGTTTTCTGCAAAATGACGGCTCGTCTACCTGCGGTTTTATTTTCACGAATATCGGCATGGTTGGAGACTCGTAACTCAGCCCCGTAAACCGGCATAGTTTTGTTCGGGCGGCCCTGGACGAGTGCCTCCGCCAGCCTCGCGGGACCAAAATGATCCGTTTTCCTCCGTCCCCAAGGGATCAGCCGGAACCGCTCGCCACGAAATCGGCCCATCTACTACGTTTGACGCGATACCCATGACCATACCTTCGTTTTGAACAAAACCACAGGCGTTCTACCTGCGGTTTTGTTTTCGCGTTTTTTGGCATGGTTGGGGGTAAGGGGCTAAACGTAGTAGATGGGCCGGTTTCGTGGCGCGCCCCCGGCGCATAAAAGCGCCGCCACGGAGGAGGGAGATGCCTCCGTGGCGGCTGGGGGTAGGAGTAGGTCGGAATTTAGCCCTGCCGGCCGCCCGGGGCCTTTTGGCCCCGGGCGCTGCCAGCGTGCCTAGCGCTTACGGATACCCCAGACCAGGGCTCCGACACCGGCCGTGGCGATGACAAATGCCATAAGCAGAGCGGCAGCCTGCTGGTCGCCTGTGGCGGGCAGGAAACCCTTGACCGTCTTAACGATGTTCGTCACGGTCTTGGGCGTGCCGGGATCGGGCGTCGGCACGGGCGTCTCGGGCTTCTTGTACGTGTTGTTGAACACGATACCCTCGACGCTCTTGTCGCCCTTGGTAAAGGCAACGTTCGCCTTGAGGTTGCCCTCGCCGTCGTCGACCACGTTGACGGTCGCGGTAAAGACGGACTTGTCGTAGGTCATACCGGCCTCGTCGCCCTTGACCTCGCTGATGGTGTAGACGTACGTACCGGGCTCGTCGTACTCGAACTTGTCGAAGTTGATCTTGCCGTCGGCATCGTTGGTAACCGTAGACTCGATGTCCTCGCCAACGAGCTTAAAGCTAAACTCGTCCTTCTTGAGCTCGCGTCCCTCGAGCACCTTGATGGCGCCGATGGAAACCTGCGTGGGCATGGCGTGATACTTGTTGGTAAAGCCAGCCGACTCGGTGGTTCCCTCGAGCTTGTGCGTCGCGGTCAGCGTGCCGTCGCCGTTGTCGGAGACGGTGGTCACGACGGTGTAGGTCGTGCCGTCATAGGTGACGCCCTTGTACAGGCCGAGCGCGTTGGGGCAAGCCTCGCGCAGCGTGTACGTGTGCGTACCGGGCGCCTCGTAGCGGATCGGGCTCAGCGTAACGTTACCGTTGGCGTCGTTGGTGCCACTAGCGACAGTCACGCCGTCCTCGAGCAGCTCAAACGTGAACTCGCCAGCTGCAAGGTCGCGGCCGGTCAGACGCTTAACCGTCTTGACCTGATCGGTCACGGAAGAATCGGTAGGTGCCACGCCGTACGTGTTGGTGAACGTAAAGGCCGCACCGTCGCCGCCGTCGCGCTTGACGATCAGATGTCCGGCACCGTCATCGGTCACGGTGTAGGAAACCTTGCGCGTGGCGTTGGTGTCGTTGGTCACGCCAGGGGCGCTACCGGACTCGGCCACCGTGTAGGTAAAGGTGTGCGAGCGCGGGGCAGCGGGATCTGCGGGCTCGGACTCGTCGCTGGGCTCGTCGGCGTTGGCATCAGCGTCGGCGTCGGCCTCTTCAGCCTCTGCCTCGTCGGCCTCAGCCTCGTCAGCTTCGTCTGCCTCGGCCTTATCGGTCGCATCGTCCGTCACGCCCAGAGCGCGGTTGAGGTCCTCGAGCGTAAAGTGGATCTTGCCAAAGTCCACGTTGCCAGCCGCGTCGTTGGCTGCGGTCGCGCGCTCGGGCATCGGGGCACCCGCCTCATCGGCGGTCACGG
Source organism: Collinsella sp. (assembly GCA_018378775.1). GTDB lineage: Bacteria > Actinomycetota > Coriobacteriia > Coriobacteriales > Coriobacteriaceae > Collinsella. The sequence continues at coordinate 26,098 of JAGZWV010000037.1, forward strand.
TAAAGGTGAACTTACCCGCGATGTCGGCCGGGGTCAGGCCATCGGCGGCCTGGAGCTTCTTGGTGCCGGCGAGCGTGGCATCCACGGCCTCGGCGCCGTAGACGTTCTCGAACAAGGGCTCGACGCCACCGTAGTCGACCGTTGCCGTCAGGGTACCGTCACCGTTGTCGACAACGATAACCTTAAAGTTAAAGAACCACGTTGTAGCGGAAACGCCATTCGGCAGCCCGAATAAATCTTCGTAGGCCGTGTAGTTAATGGTCCAGGCAAGCTTACCGTCCTTATCGGTACGATGGGCAAGCCCGGCCGCCTCGAGATTAGCAAGCATCTCAGTATCGTAGTGCAGCGCATCAAAGCTCACGTGCCCGCCGATATTGGGCTTGAGGTTTTCGTATGCCACAAGCTCACCCTGATAGGCGATGCCGAACCAGAACTCGCCGTCGACCATCGGACGACCGGTCAGGGTCTTGGTGGCGACAACCTGAGCAGCGGTACCGCCAGGCGTGTTGGTCGTAGCGCTGTAGCTGTTGTGGAACGGGACCAGGGCACTCTCGACCTTGTTCTCACCGCTCTTGTGGACCGTCGTATGCGTACCCTCGGGACCGCCGGAGACGGTCGTCGTGGCGGTAAGCGTACCGGCGCCGTCATCGGCGATAGCAATCGTCACGGTGCGGACGGCGTCATCGTAGGTGTAACCGGGCTTGCCGTCATTCTTCTCGGCCACGGCGTACGTGAAGGTCTTGCCGGCGTCGGCCTGCGTAAACTTGACCTCATGGCCAGCCAGAATGTCAATCAGACCGACCGTCGCCTCTGCCGTTGCAGGGGACTTGAAGTTGTTGGCTCCGGGCAGCAGGCCAAGCGCGTTGGCCGAAGCCTCGTCGGCGGGCGTCACGGTAAAGGTGAACTGACCCTCAGTCATGGGACGTCCGGAGAGGCTCTTGCTGAGCTTGAGGCCGCCGGCCGCGGTGTAGTTAAGCTCAGTGCGGTACGTGTTGGTGAAGCGTCCGTTTTCCTTCTTG
>JAGZWV010000153.1 GCA_018378775.1 Collinsella sp.
GAGGTAAAAGCCCGTGCGGCAGCCCATGGGGCCAAAGTAGACAATGCGGCCCGACCACTCGGCATGATTGCGAAGGAACGTCGCACCCAGGTGCTCGATGGTGTGGCACTCGGCGGTGTTCATGACCGGCTCCTTGTTGGGCGTGGTCAGGCGCAGGTCAAACGTGGTGACGGCGGCCCCGGTCGCCGAATCGCGGTCGATGCGGCTCACATACACGCCGGGCTCAAGCAGCAGATGATCAACGGAAAAGCTGGCGATGCGCTCCATGGCAGATCCTCTCGATAGTCAAATTGGGACGGGGCTCTTTTAGCTGGTTCGAATGGTCGCACCAATCATACCAGTCAAAAAAGCCCCGTCCCAAAAAGACAACTTAGCCAAGGACACGGGCCATACGCGTCTTGAACTCGGACAGGAAGCGCGGAGCATCCACGGTCAGTGCCACAAGCGCGCTCTTGTCCGGATCGGACAGGCGGCGCTCATCGCAGATGGTGCGACCGCGGTACTCGCCCAGCAGATCAACACGCAGGTTGCAGCCGAGCGCACCTACGAGCGTGGGGTCGATCGCCACGGCAACGGCCAGCGGATCGTGCAGCGCACAACCACCCAGGTAGGGTGCGTTCATCTCGTACGAGCCAATGTAGTGCTCGACCATGCTCGCAAATGCGCAGCCCGCCATGGTGCCCGAGCCCGTCCAGCCGGCAATGTCGCGGCGTGTGAGCACCACGCGATGCGTCACGTCCAGACCCACCATGGTGAGCTTACGGCCCGAGCGCAGCACCGCGTTGGCTGCCTCGGGGTCGCTCGCCATATTGGCCTCGGCGCCCGCGCTCACGTTGCCGGGCACGGTAAGGGCGACGCCCATCACGACCACGCGGCCGATGGACATCATCGCCGCCGCATCGCGCTCCAGGGCGAGCGCCAGGTTGGAGAGCGGGCCAGTCGCTACGTAGACCAGATCGGGACCATAGGTGCGCGCGGCATCGATCAGATAATCGACCGCAGCGTTGCCGTCGGCCGAGGTCGCTCCCACCGGCTCGTAGGGCGACGCGGGCACGCTCGCGCCGCCGATGCCGTTCTTGCCGTGAATGAGCGCGGTGGACGCCGGCGGCGTATAGGGCTCAGTCGCCTGCAGAGGACGGTCGGCACCCAGGTACACCGGAACCTCGGGGCGACCCAGCAGATCGAGCACCGCAAGGCAGTTGTGCGCCGATTGCTCGACGCGCACGTTGCCAAAGCACGTGGTGATGCCCACGAGCTCCACCTCGGGGCTCGCGATGGCATAGGCCAGCGCCATCGCATCGTCCACACCCATATCCAGATCAAGGATCAGCTTCTTGGTTGTCATTGTTCTACTCCGCTTCTCCGTCTTTATCGTTTAACCAAACCAATGTTCAACTTCGGCGCGCGTGGGAATCGATTGCTGAGCGCCCAGGCGCGACACCGTCACTGCCGAGGCGCGAGCACCCGCGGCCATGCACTCAAAGAGCGGCAGGCCCTCTAGGCGAGCCGCCGCCAACGCGCCGATAAACGTATCGCCGGCGGCCGTGGTATCGACTACCGTACTCGAAAGTGCCGGCATGCGCAGCAGCTCACCGCCA
>JAGZWV010000154.1 GCA_018378775.1 Collinsella sp.
CTACGACGAATCGCTCGCCGAGCCCGTGGCACTGCCTGCGCGCTTCCCCAACCTGCTGGTCAACGGCAGCCAGGGCATCGCCGTCGGCATGGCCACCAACATCGCCCCGCATAACCTCACCGAGGCGATCGAGGCCACCTGCTACCTGATCGACAACCCCGACGCCACCGTCGACGAGCTCATGCAGATCATGCCCGGTCCGGACTTCCCCACCGGCGCCATCGTCATGGGCAGCGCCGGCATTAAGCAGAGCTACGAGACCGGCCGCGGCTCCATTACCGTGCGTGCCAAGGCACATGTGGAGTCCACCAAGACCGGCCGCAGCCGCCTGGTCTTTACCGAGATTCCCTACATGGTCAACAAGGGCACCCTGCAGGAGAAGATCGCCCAGCTCGTCAACGATAAGCGCATCGAGGGCATCTCGGATATGCGCGATGAGTCCAACCAGAAGGGCATCCGTCTGGTCATCGAGCTCAAGAAGGGCGTCATTCCTCAGGTCGTGCTCAACAACCTGTATAAGTACACCTCGCTGCAGACGACCTTCGGCGCCAACAACCTGGCGCTCGTCAACGGCGTTCCCAAATGCCTGAGCCTGCGCGAGATGCTGCAGCACTACATCGACCACCAGGTCGACGTCGTCACTCGCCGCACCCGTTTTGACCTTAAGAAGGCCCAGGCCCGCGCGCATATCCTCGAGGGTTACCTGATGGCCCTTGACCATATCGACGAGGTCATCAGCATCATCCGCTCCTCGCAGACCGACTCCGAGGCCAGCAGCCGACTGATCGAACGCTTTGGCTTTACGCCCGAGCAGACCACGGCCATCCTCGAGATGAAGCTGCGCCGCCTGACCGGCCTGGAGCGCGACAAGATCCAAGAAGAGTTGGACGGCCTGCGCCGCGCCATCGCCTACTACGAGGACCTGCTGGCGCACGAGGAGAAGATTCTGGGCGTCATCAAGGAAGAGATGCGCGAGATCTCCAAGAAGTTTGGCGACAAGCGCCGTACCGAAATCAGCCAGGTTGAGAAGGACCTGGATGTCGAGGACCTCATCGCCGACGAGGGTATGGTCGTGACCATCACCCACACCGGCTACGTTAAGCGTATCCCAGTGGCTGCCTACCGTGCCCAGAAGCGCGGTGGCAAGGGCGTGTCGGGCGTCAACCTCAAAGAGGACGACGTTATCGATGAGATGTTCATCGCGTCCACGCACGAGTACGTGCTGTTCTTCTCGAGCAAGGGCAAGGTCTATCGCCTGAAGGTGCACGAGCTGCCGGTGGGTACGCGCCAGGCGCGCGGTACCGCGATCGTCAACCTGCTGCCCTTCGAGGAAGGCGAGAAGATCGCGAGCGTCATCAGCTGCCGCGAGTTCCCGGCCGACGAGTACCTGATGTTTGCCACCAAGAGCGGCATGGTCAAAAAGACCGTGATGAGCGCATATGACCGCAGCCGTCGCGACGGCCTGATCGCTATCAACCTGCGTGACGACGACGCGCTGCTGAACGTGCGCCGCGTGCGCGAGGGCGACAAGATTATCCTGGCCACCACCGCGGGCAAGGCGATCATGTTCTCCGAGGAGCAGGTGCGCGCCACCGGCC
>JAGZWV010000038.1 GCA_018378775.1 Collinsella sp.
GCGGATCAAGAAGTCCCTCGGGTGGCTGAGCCCGATGGAGTACCGCAGGAAGCTTGGATACGCCTAGGCGCGGTCCAAGAAATCGTCCGCACCCCCATTTTGCTTGGCGAAAATATACGTGACGCGATCGGTAGCAAAAGTGTGAAGTGCGGCGCACATTGGGGTCTTCACAGCTCGTGCATAGAACAGCTGTCTGCCTTTAGAACGTGGTAAGATAGCTATCCACGAGCGGGGCACACCCCGCGTGTTCCTTGAAAAGTCGACGGTTATCGGGTGTTTGCAGGTCCGATACCATCCAGACTTTCCCAACATCCGGGGGCGACTGGTTTCGACACGATAGCTCTGAGAGAGGAAGCAAGCCGAGGTCTCCTCGCCTCGTTAAACAGGGGTACCGTCAAATTGAATTGACAACAACTCTTCTTTTGAGCCTATGGCTCTCGCTGCTTAGTTTATAGCGGCGCGTCAACCCGGTGATTTCCCCGACACCGGCGCGACGTCATTTTAGGGGAATGCTCCTGCGCACGTAATCGGTATGGCGCAGGCTAAGACCGAACCGGTTAGGACGCCGCGAGCGTGTCGCTGCGCGCAAAGCGTCCGAGACTAAACCAGCGACTGAGCTTGGAGATGCCAATCAGGGGGCTTTCGTGGACCGGAGTTCGATTCTCCGCGCCTCCACCATAAGCAACAGACAGGTAGATATTCGTATCTGCCTGTCTTTTTATTTCTAGTCCGTACCGCGGAGAATCGAACTCTGTGCAGGGCGCGGGCGTAAAGAAAACGCGTAAGCGTTTTTAGCCCGCGGGCGAGGACGCCGGTAGGCGGCCGAAGCCGGCGCGGATTTGCGAAGCAAATACGCGGATTCTCCGCGCAAAGCCCCAACCCAAAACAGATGTGCTGCCGATGGTATTTCAGCTAGCCATGCCCAGCACCAACGGATTCCCCCACCCGCGGAGAATCGAACTCTATGCAGGGCGCGGGCGTAAAGAAAACGCCTCAGTGACGCAGAGTGGGACGCGCTTTCCCAATGGCAGCCCAGGCGGAAAGCTCATCCCGGAATCCGCGCTCAGACTGGGACGTAGTTTCCGGATGACACATCAAGCGGAAAGCGCATCCCGGAATCTAAGCTCGAAATGGGATTCATTTTCCTGATGACGGGCTCAGCGGAAAATGCGACCCGGAATTTGCTCTGAGAATGGGATGCGCTTTCCCAGCGGCGGTCCAAGCGGAAAGCACGTCCCGGAATCTCGCCTCAAACTGGGACACACTTTCCGCTTCACCTACCTCCTCGAAAAACCCGCGCTCTCGCCATCCTAAAACTGGGTAGAAGAAAGCCAAAACGCAATCGCAGGAGGTCAATATGACTGCAGAAGATAAGGCAAAGAACGCCGGCAAGGTCGCGCTCGTCCTGGAGGGCGGCAGTTTTCGCGGGCAATTTACCGCAGGCGTGCTCGACGTTCTCATGGAGGCCGGCGTCGAAATCCCGGCTGTCTACGGTGTATCGGCCGGCGCCCTCAACGGTGTGAACTACAAGTCGCACCAGATCGGCCGTGCCAACCGCATCAACCTGGCTTTCTGCAACGACAACCGCTTCATGGGCGCCGCATCGTTTGCGTCCACGGGCTCCATTGTGGGTTACGACTTTATCTTCAACGATGTCCAGGACCGCCTGGATCCCTTTGACAACGAGACGTTCGACGCGAGCCCCATCGAGATGTACGCCGTTGCGACGGACATGCTCTTTGGAACCGCTGCCTACCTGCCGGTCAAAAGCGCCGTGCTCGATCTCGACGCTGTGCGCGCATCGACCTCGTTGCCGCTGGTGACGCCGCCGGTCGAGATTGACGGGCACAAATACGTCGACGGCGGCGTAGCCGATTCGGTCCCCATCGAGCACGTGCTGGAGGAGGCGGGCTTCGATCGCGCGGTTGTCATTGTCACGCAGGACCGTTCGTACGAGAAAAAGCCCTACGAGTTTATGCCCGCCGCACGCGCCCGCTATGCCGACTACCCCTACCTGCTCGAGGCTATCGAGACGCGCCACGACCGCTATAACATCCAGCGCATGCATCTGTGGAAGTATGAGCGCGAGGGTCGCGCGCTGGTCGTTGCTCCGCAAAAGCCGGTCGAGGTCGGTCACGTTGAGCACGATTCGGCAAAGCTGCTCGATCTGTATATTCAGGGCCGCCAGGAGGCAAAGCGCTTGCTGGGAGATATCGAGGCGTTTGTCGAGCGCTAGCGTCGCGACGTCATGACCCATGGACGACATGTGCAGAAACTCTGGTCGGAGCCAAAATACCTGTTGACTCGGGCGGCGAGCGGGGTAATATGGACGGGTTACTTGCAGAGCCCCGTGAATCTCTGTAACAACACGTACTGTACATGGAGGAGTCTAAGTGATTTCGAAATCGACTCACTACGCCAAGCAGGGCGAGGTCCAGCGCAACTGGGTTCTCGTCGACGCCGATGGTGCTGTCCTGGGCCGTCTTGCCACCCAGATCGCAATGATCCTGCGCGGTAAGAACAAGCCCCAGTTCACGCCCAACAGCGACTGCGGCGACTTCGTCGTCGTCATCAACGCCGATAAGGTCCAGCTTACCGGTAACAAGGCCGACACGAAGACCTATTATCGCCACAGCGGCTACAACGGCGGCCTCAAGGCTGAGAGCTTCCGCCAGGCTATGGAGAAGCACCCGGAGAAGGTCATCGAGCGCGCCGTTCGCGGCATGCTGCCCAAGACCACCCTCGGCCGTGCCCAGATGACCAAGCTTAAGGTCTACGCTGGTGCCGAGCATCCGCACGCTGCCCAGAACCCCACGAAGATTGAGCTGGAGGCTTAAAGATGGCTGAGAACACCGTTGTCTACCAGGGTACCGGCCGTCGTAAGAACGCCGTCGCCCGCGTCCGTCTCGTCCCCGGCACCGGCAAGGTGACCATCAACAAGCGTGACGCCGAGCAGTATTTCGGCCGTCATCAGCTCGTTGAGAACGCCCTTGCTCCCTTCAAGGTGACCGACACCGCCGGTCAGTTCGACGTTATCGCTCTGTGCGATGGCGGCGGCATCTCCGGTCAGTCCGGCGCTCTGCGCCTGGGCATCGCTCGTGCTCTTCTGAACGCTGGCGATTACCGTGCTGACCTCAAGAAGGCCGGTTTCCTTACGCGCGATGCTCGCGTGGTCGAGCGCAAGAAGTACGGCCTCAAGAAGGCCCGCCGCGCTCCCCAGTTCTCCAAGCGCTAAGGTTTTATCTCCTTACGAGATACAATGTACAAGCGGGGCCTGCCGATTGCTCGGCGGGTCCCGCTTTTCTTTTTCGACTAGGGTGGGCGACTGCGTTTTGCCCACTTGGGAAGGAGCGATCCTATGCCCCAGAACATCTTCGGTACCGATGGCGTCCGTGGCGTCGCCAACGCCGACCTCTCGTGCGACCTTGCATTTCGTCTGGGCCGCGCGGCGACCAAGTTCCTTGGCCCGGACATTTGCATCGGTCGCGATACGCGTCTTTCGGGCACCATGCTCGAGAGTGCTCTGACCGCCGGCATCATGGCCGAGGGCGGCCGTCCGCACTGCTGCGGCGTTATCCCTACGCCGGCCGTGGCGCTGCTCACCGTCCAAAACGAGCTCGATGGCGGCATCGTCATTTCTGCTTCGCATAATCCGCCGGAGTTCAACGGCATCAAGTTCTTTAGCCGCAAGGGCATGAAGCTTCCCGACGCGGTTGAGGAAGAGATCAGCGCCTGGGTCATGTCCGAGCCACGGTGCATGCCATCAACACCGATTACTGCGGCACCGACATTAACGTCGAGTGCGGCTCCACGCACCTTGAGCCCCTGCGCGAGCTCGTGCTGCGCACCCACGCCGATATCGGCCTGGCCCACGACGGCGACGCCGATCGCGTGCTGTTCGTGGACAGTGAGGGCAACGAGATCGATGGCGACTACATCCTGGCTATCTGCGGCTCCGACCTTGCTGCTCGCGGCAAGCTCGCCAACTCCGAGATCGTCTCGACCGTCATGTGTAACCTGGGCTTCTCCATCGCAATGAAGGAGCAGGGCTTTGAGATGGTCCAGACCGCCGTGGGCGACCGCTACGTTTTGGAGCGCATGCTCGAGGACGGTGCCGTTATCGGTGGCGAGCAGTCCGGCCACATCATCTTCCTGGAGCACAACACCACCGGCGACGGTCTGGTGACGGCTCTGCAGCTGCTGGCCGTGCTCAAGCGCACCGGCCGCACCCTTACCGACCTTGCTGGCATCATGAAGAAGTACCCGCAGGTGCTCGTCAACGTGCATTCGGACAACAAGGCCGGCCTGGACGATTGCCAGCCCATTTGGGACGCCGTCGCTGCCGCCGAGAAGGAGCTCAACGGTCGCGGTCGCATCTTGGTGCGCCCGAGCGGTACCGAGCCGCTGGTTCGCGTCATGGCCGAGGCGGAGACGCACGAGCTGACCCAGCGCGTTGTTGACGATATCGTCGAGGTTGTCAAGCGCGAACTTCCCTAATGGTCAAATACGGGTGCCAAGTGGTAGACTGTTAAGGTTATTTTGATTGATTGGTATGTCCGAGGGGGAGCATGTTCGCTAAAGTCCTGAGGTCTTTTGGTATGCGTGGTCGAGTCCTTACGCTGGATGCTCCCATCTCGGGCGACGTCATTCCGCTCTCCGAGGTAAACGATCAGACGTTTGCCACCGGCCTTTTGGGCCAGGGCGTGGCGATTCAGCCTACCGGCACGCGCGTGATTGCGCCGGCAGACGCCAAGGTCGAGGCCATTTTTCCCACGGGACACGCCGTTGCGCTTAACACAGTCGATGGTCTGGACGTGCTCATCCACGTTGGTTTGGACACTGTTCAGCTCGAGGGCAAGCACTTTACCGTACATGCGCAAGTGGGTGACATCGTCCATAAGGGCGATGTACTCATCGAGTTCGATCGCGAGGCAATTGCTGCCGAGGGCTTCGATGTGACGGTTCCCATCTTGGTGTGCAACTCCGTTGAGTTCTCGAGCATCAAGGGTTCCGTTGGCGAGCATGTCGAGGAGATGGACCAACTCATCGTCGCTCGCGAGCGCTAGTGAGCGCGCTCGGCCTTTAGCCTACAATTCGAACACGTTTACGGAGGGTGCCCTTGAAAGAGGACGCCCTCCGTGGCAAGATGGGATTTGTCCGAAGCTAAACGGCTTTGGGTCACCGTGGACGGGCAGGGGCCTCGACGCGGCTAGACACGAGACACATACATTACGCGACCTCGCCCTGGTGGCCGCACACGTTGGTTGCGGCCGACGCGGGCCGCGGGCAAGTGCTTGTAAGGGGAGCCTTGCCTCTCTTGTACGAGAAAGGACGCGTAATGAAGATCATTAAAGCTAAAGACTACGAGGATATGAGCCGCAAGGCCGCCAATATCATCTCGGCCCAGGTTATCCTCAAGCCCGATTGCGTGCTGGGTCTTGCCACCGGCTCTACCCCGATTGGCGCCTACAAGCAGCTTGCCGCATGGTACGAGAAGGGTGACGTCGACTTTGCCGAGGTCAGCACCTACAACCTCGACGAGTATCGTGGCCTTTCGCACGACGATCCCCAGAGCTACCACTACTTTATGCGTGAGAACTTCTTCGATCACATTAACATCGACCTGAACAACACGCATGTGCCCGATGGTTCCAATCCCGACGCTGCCGCTGCCTGCTCTGAGTACGACAAGATCGTCGCTGCTGCCGGTTACCCTGATCTGCAGCTACTCGGCATCGGTAACAACGGTCACATTGGCTTCAACGAGCCCGATGACCACTTCTCCAAGGGTACGCACTGCGTCGACCTTACCGAGAGCACCATTCAGGCCAACAGCCGCCTGTTCGACAGCATCGACGACGTGCCCCGTCAGGCCTACACCATGGGCACTCAGACCATCATGTATGCCCGCATGATCCTGGTCGTCGCCAACGGCGAGGCCAAGGCGCAGGCCGTTCATGACATGTGCTATGGTCCGGTTACCCCCCAGTGCCCTGCCTCGATCCTGCAACTGCACACCAACTGCGTTGTCGTTGCCGACGAGGCCGCCCTTTCGCTCTGCGAGTAGCGAAAGCCTATCACCTCGACATAGCTTTGCCGAAGGCCTCCGCTTTGCGGGGGCCTTTTTGCTGAGCGCGCGCCGTGTGCTTGACGAAAATCTTGCAGCGAACTTGACGGGTGCGTTAGGTGCAGCATGATTCATTCCATAACAGATACTATGCATAAATGCTATGAAAAGGTCGCAGACGGTAGCTGGCGTTAGGTGAGTTGCGCAACACAATTGAACAGCGCTCATTTGAGGTACACTGCCAAAGGATGGGACAAGCTGGCAAGCGCATTGACCTGCGCAAAGACTGATTGGTTGGGGGATAAGTTTCAATCGGACCACGCTGAACAAAAACTTGCCATTTGCGTACCAACAAACATCCTAAACCGTAGCATCGCTCTATTCATCTAGCGATACATATGGTCTAGCGTTACGGTGTCCATGTGGTCGAGTTGAGGAGCGGGCATGGTTAACGATTTGGGCAATACGGACGACCTCGAGCTTATGCCGCTGGGCAGCAGTTATACGGTGCGGCGCGATCGCTTGATGAACGAACTTATCGCCAAGGGCCGAAAGGCCGGCATCGTAGTCCTCTACGCGCCTGATGGCTTTGGGAAAACCTCGGTGTTGCTGCAGTATGCCCAAGAGGTTAAAAGCGATCCGACGCGAGGTCCCGTGCGGATCATCGAGGCAGACCGCGCCATTGGGCGCGAGGTGTTTATGCAGCTCGAGGTCGTTACCGAAGAGCTTAAGGACAAGCCGCACTCCCTGATCGCAATCGATAACGTGCCTAACCTCAGCCAGAGCGAGACCGAGGAGCTGATCGACCGAATCCGAAGCCTGCGTGCTATGGGGGTTGGGGTCTTTATGAGCTGCCGTCCTTCGAATCGCCAGCTGATTCATGGACTGGGCGATTCGATTAAAGTCAACGCGCAGATGCTCAAGGTGCATGCCTATGAGTATTCGGCGTGGGCATCGGCGTTTTCGATCAGCACATCGCTCGACTTCTATCAGCTTACGCAGGGCGTGCCCGAGCTCGTCTCGGCTATGCAGTCGGGACTATACGGGCAGGGAGACGTTGCCCAGATGCTCGAAAACGAGATCGTCAATATCTACGGTGCGGCACTTGTTGATTTGGCGTCGCTCGAGAACAACGCTCTGTTTAGTGTGGCATGCTTGATGGTCTTAATGGGCGAGGGCAATATTTCGGAGCTCGAGGCTTGCGGTGTTAGGCTTTCGGCGATTGACCAGTCCTATCTTGTCCGCGATTATCCCATTTTTGGCGTCGATCCAGCAGACCGGAGCTTTACCTGCTTGGGTACCGAGGATAACGCACGCCTGCGATTGCGCAAGCTGGTCGCCGAAATTCGCCCCGAACTCGTTGTGCGGGCGGCGCGTATATTGATTAAAGCGGGGCGCTGCGATACCGCGATGGACCTTGCTGACGCGTTTTTGGACCGCAGTGCGGTGTTGGAGCTTGCCGGGCAGTATGGGGTCGATCTGGCCCTGACGGGGCATGGAGGGGATGTTTGCCGCGCGGCGCTGGGAAAGACCGAGTCAGATGGCCGGGCATCGGAGCCGACGCCTGACGAGGCACTCGGCATCTATCTGGCGGCGGTGAGCGTCTCCAATACAAAACTCGCGCGGTATATGGCCTCAATAATCGAGCGTGCGGGCGAGCAAGCGATTTGCGAGCTCGATCCCGTGTCGTGGAAGGTGGCGCACGCGTTTACGGCCGCCTGTTATGGAGATAGTGGTCTGGGGCTTCCGGCAAGCCATACAGCGTTGGAAAGTGAGGCGTCTTGTGCCGCACTCGATATGCTGTCCGCACATGTCGAGATAAAACATGGGCTGACCGAGCGGGCGAAGGGTGGTGAGATCCTCGCGGGGCTCAAAACGGATAAGGTCTACGATTGTGAGCTCGATATCGCGGGGACGTTTGTGCGGGCGGACCGCATGTTGACGGAGCTATTTGATGGGTCGTATGCAGGGACTGACAAGCGTGATGACGAGATGGCCCTGACGCTCGAGGCACTCGAAGCGCGTGGAATCCGAGCACTCGCCATCTGGGTGCGCATGGTATTATCGGCGCGGCGTCTGCTTGCCGGCATGCCGGTGACCGACGAGCAGGCATTCAATGAGCTCGACCGTTTTGCCGTGCGCGTGCGTGACAATCAAGTCCAGTTGTTTGGCTTGATACTGGAAGGCTGGCAGTCGCTGGCTGAGGGGCGTCCGGTCAATGCCAAATTCCGTGCGGTGCAGGTGCTCAGACTTGCCGAGGAATCGATTGGATACATACGCGACAACGCACTGCTGCTAGAGCGCGCGGCGTACTTACGCAATACATCGATGGTATCGGTGCGCGAAGAGGCAGAGCTGCTCGATTTGAGTCGGACGCAGGTCGGTGGTGCCGAGGCTTGGATGGTGGCGCTGCATTTGGCCTCCGCGGGCCGCGATAGCGACCTTGCAGCCTGGATGTCCATGAACCGCCCAGGGATTTTGGATCCGTCGTATCGGCTGTTTGCGCGTCTTGCGATGCATTGTCTGGGTGAGCCGGCTGCTAGAATTCGAAAGAAGCTCCCGGTGCGCGAGCTGTCGCGGTATTCGCTGCGTGACGACTTTGAGGGCGAAGGCGAGTGTCTGTTCCAGGCCGGCGATACCGAGGGCGTCGATGTGATTGGCCATATCGAGATCCGCATGTTTGGGGCGTTTCGCGCCGAGCGCGACGGGTTTCCCATCACGGATAAGATGTGGCGCCGCAAGAAAGCGGCGACGCTTGCCGAGCGGCTTGCGCTGGGCATGGATGCACTGGTCGACCGCGAGACGCTGGCCATGGAGCTGTGGCCCCATGCCGAGTTCAATAGCGCTCGTAACAATCTGTACTCGACGATATCGCGCCTGCGTTCGGCCTTGGGGCCGACACCGGACGGCAAGTCGTGTGTGCTGATCCAAAACGAGTGCATTGGGCTTAACGGCGATTACGTCAAGACCGACGTGCGGTTGTTTGATCAGATAAGCCGCGAAGTTTTGGGAAATCGCACGGGTGCGCGCGGACCTCATCTGATTGAGCTGTGCCTTAAGATCGAGCAGCTCTACGCCGGCCCGTTGTATGTTCCCAATGGCTGTAATCCCACCTACTTTTTGCGTATGAGGCGCATTATGGAATCGAAGTATATCGACTGCATGATTCGGGGCGCGAATGCCGCCCTAGAAGAAAACGACCTGCAGTCGGCGGTATGGCTGGTGGAGTCGGGGTTGCGGCAAGAGACGGCGCGCGAGGACATGGTGCGTTGCGCTATGCGCGTCTACGGTGCGGCGGGGCGACGACGCGATATCGTTGAGCTGTACAGTGGGCATATGCATCACCTGAGGGAGCAGGTCAATGGCGTGCCCGAGCCCGAGACGCGGCGTCTGTACGAGCGCTTGGTGGAGGGCAGGCTTAACCGCGTGCTCGTCGAGCGATAAAAAAGAGCGTCCGAATTGCTTGGACGCTCGCAAGTTTGATGTATATTGGCTCGCCGGATCGTTGGCTCTTAGACGAGCTTAATCTTCTCGATGTCCTTGCGCGAGGACTCGCGATACAGCGAGAACTTGCGGCCGATAACCTGGACGACCTCGGCATGGCAGCGGTCGGCGAGCTCTTCGGCGGCCTCGCGGGCGGAAAGGCTGGAACCGTCGAGTACGGAGCACTTAACGAGCTCGTGCTTCTCCAGGTAGGCGACCGTCTGCTCGACGGTGCCCTCGTTGATGTCGGACTTGCCGATGATGATGGCGGGGTTGAGGTGATGGGCCATGCTGCGAAGCTGCTTGACCTGGGCTCCTGTCAGTGCCATGGGTTCTCGCTTTCTATGTTATGGGGTGCCCCGCGATGGGGCCTTAATCTACGTGAGCTGTCCCACGATAGCGCAGGAACGGCGTGGTGTGGGGCGTGTTTGCCCAGTTCAAAAAGAATGCGGATGCCGAGCGGGAGAACAGCGCGGGTTGCAGGCGGACGTGTACGGCAGCCGAAAGCGGTCTATGGACAGCTCGAAGAGACCGGCTCCCATGCAATAAACGCCCAACGGACCTTGCGGGCGTGGTCGAGCATGTAGCGCCCTTGCGGCACGCCCTTGGACCCTGGCTCGCCGGTATGGGGATTCTCAATCATATGCTGAGCGACGTAGTCGCGCAGACGGTCGATTTTATCCTCGTTACCGTGCTCGAGCATGCGGGAGAAGTCCGCCACGCCCGCCTCAAGGCTATCGAAGGTATCGCGACGAGGCGATTCAAAGTACGTAACCTGCGGCAGGGCACCCATCTGAATGAGGATATTAAAGGCATACACAAAGCCATTACTGCAGGTAACCGAGGCACCGATGGCGTTCATCAGGTGAAGGTCATAGCGCGGGCTGGAGTTGGCGACCATCGTGACGGCACAACGCCGACGAGCCGTTCGATCAAGCTTGGCAAGCGCGCCTTTTAGGTTGGTCGTGGTGACAGAGCGACTGGCAAAGGCAACATCTACCGCTTTCGCGACCGGTCCAACCAAATCCCAGTCATCATCCCAAGCAAGCTCAAGCGGTGTAATGCGATCCTCGAGCCCATAGTACTCAATGCCAGCATCAAGCGTGCCCAACATAGCAGGGGAAAAGTCGGCAGCAATCACAGGATGTCCAGCCTGAGCAAGCGGAATAGCAATCGACCCAGCCCCACATCCCATATCCAGCACGGACTCACCAGGCTTTAACGCCAACAGCTTCATAAAGTCCCGGGCATACGGAGCAGTCTCAAGCGGCCGAAAATGCCGAGCCCGCTTATCCCATTCAAAAGAATCATCAGCCCGCCGCCGACCAGCCTGCAAGCGCATCCATTCGCCATTCCAATCAGCAGAAAGAAGCTCAGAGCGAACATCCCCATCAACCACGGGCCAACCTCCTAGCAACAAAAAAGCGACTCCTCCCAAAAGAAGAGCCGCAACAAGCATATCTCAGATAGAACCGATCCAGTGCCAAACCGCCATACCAGCAAAGTAGGGCAGAAGCGAAGCGACTGCCAAAGGGATAGAACCCAACCGAGGTCCCGTTGTGCGGGAGCCCCAGGAAGGGCAAATATATAAGGTCGATCGCGAGTTCCGCACGAGCCGGAGAGCACTTAAGGTGCTCTCCGTGCGAGTCAGGACTGTCCGAGCAGGCGACCTTATATATTTGCCCTTCCCGGGGCTCCTCGCCTCGTATCCCTGGGCTAGTTCTTCAGCGAGTTCAGCGGAGCCGGGAAGCGTCCACCACGGTGGGCAAGCACGGTGCCGGCGTTGGGGTTCACCGGCATGATGGGCGCACGGCCAAACAGGCCGCCGTACTCGACGCAGTCGCCCACGCCCTTGCCAATGGCGGGAATCACGCGGACGGCCGTGGTCTTGTTGTTGATGACGCCGATAGCCATCTCGTCGGCGATGATGCCGGCGATGGTCTCGACCGGGGTGTCACCGGGGATGGCGATCATGTCCAGGCCGACGGAGCACACGCAGGTCATGGCCTCGAGCTTCTCGAGCGAAAGCGCGCCGGCCTCGACGGCGGCGATCATGCCGGCGTCCTCGGACACGGGGATAAAAGCGCCCGAGAGGCCGCCCACGCTGGAGCTGGCCATGACGCCGCCCTTCTTGACGGCATCGTTGAGCATGGCGAGTGCGCAGGTCGTGCCCGGACCACCGCAGGTGCCAACACCGATGATCTCGAGGATGCGGGCAACGGAGTCGCCGATAGCAGGCGTGGGAGCCAGCGACAGGTCGACAATGCCCTTCTCGACACCCAGGCGATGGGCGGCCTCGCGGCTCATGAGCTCGCCGGCGCGGGTGATCTTAAAGGCGGTCTGCTTGATCTTCTCGGCGACTTCCATCATCGATGCGGAATCGGGCAGCGTCTCCAGGGCTGCGGCCATAACGCCGGGGCCCGAGACGCCAACGTTGATGACGGCGTCGGCCTCGCCACCGCCGTGGACGGCGCCCGCCATAAACGGGGAGTCCTCGACCATATTGGCAAAGCAGACAAACTTGGAAGCGCCGACGGAATCCTGGTCGGCCGTGAGCTTAGCGGCGTCGATGATGGTCTGCGCAGCCATGAGTACGGCGTCCATGTTGATGCCGGCACGCAGGCTGGCGACGTTGACGCTGGAACAGACGCGGTTGGTGGTAGCGAGCGCCTGGGGGATGGACTGGATGACGCGGCGGTCGGCGTCGCCAATGCCCTTCTGGACGAGCGCGGAGAAGCCGCCTAGGTAATCGATGCCGAGCGTCTCGGCCGCGCGGTCGAGGGCATGCGCGATGGGGGTGAGGTCCTCATCCTTGCAGCACGCGGCGATCTGCGCCACCGGGGTGACGGAAACGCGCTTGTTGACGATGGGGATACCGTACTCGCGCTCGAGGTTCTCGGCGGTCTCGACCAAGTGCTCAGCCGTGTGCGTCACGTGGTCGTAGATCTTCGTGCACATGCGGTCGAGGTTCTCGTCGCCGCAACCCATGAGCGAAACACCCATGGTGATGGTTCTGATGTCGAGGTTCTGCTCCTCAACCATGCCGCGGGTTTCCGCGATTTCTGCAGGCGTGATCGCCATCCTTGCGCTCCTATCTGCCAAAACGAGCATAGTCCCATCTATTCTAACGTGCCGCACGCGTCTCGTGGCGCGTGCGGCACGTTTTGGTGCTCGGTTGTTTCCGTTGTGTTACTGTCCAAAGACCTCTTCGGCGATGCGCGCGCTCTCGGCGGCGTCCTTGGCGTAGTAGTCTGCGCCAATCTGTTTGGCGTATTCGGGGGTGAGCACGGCGCCGCCCACGATGATCTTGACGCCCGGGACCTCGGCATGAAGCAGCTTGATGGTCTCCTCCATGGCGACGACCGTGGTGGTCATAAGCGCCGAGAGACCGACGAGCTTAATGTCGCGCTCCTTGACGGTCTTGAGCACCTCCTGCGGATCGACGTCGCGACCCAGATCAAAGACGGTATAGCCGTAGTTGTCGAGCAGCATCTTAACGATGTTCTTACCGATGTCGTGGATATCGCCCTTGACGGTGGCCACGCAGATCTTACCCTTGTCGGCAATCTCGCCGGCGGGCATCAGGCGTTTGATGGTATCGAAGCCCACGCGCGCGGCCTCGGCAGAGGCCATGAGCTGCGGCAAGAAGAACTTGCCCTGGTCAAAGAGGACTCCGACCTCGTCGAGGGCGGGGATAAAGTGGTTGTTGATGAGGTCCATGGCGTCGTGGTCGGCCAGCAGGCGTTCGGTCTCGGCCGCGATTTCGCCCTTGCGACCCGAGACGACCATGTGGCGGATGGGGTCGTCATCGGCTCTTGCGGTGGTGCTTGCGGCAGGCGCGGCATCGCTCGATGCTGACTGAGCGGCCGCCGGGTTGGCGGCAATCTTGTACGGGTCGGTCCAGCCGGCGTAGCGCTCGATGTATCCGGTCGAGCCCTCGTCCTCAACGCTCAGCACGCGATAGCTGTAGACAGTGTCCATAAAGCGCTTGGAACCCGGGTTCATGATGGGGGCGTCCAGACCTGCACCAAAGGCGGCGGCCAAAAAGACCGAGCCCAGCAGCAGGCGCGCGGGCAGGCCAAAGCTGATGTTCGATACGCCGAGTGCGCACTTGACGCCCAGGCGCTCCTTGCACAGGGACATGGCGCGTAGAATCTGCTCAGCCTGTCGCTGGTTGGTCGAGGCGGTCATGACCAGGCAGTCGATGAGGATACGGTCTGGGCCGATGCCGTAACGGGCGGCTTCGGCCACGATGCGCTCGGCGATGGCGAAGCGAGCCTCGGCGGTATCGGGGATGCCGCCTTCGTCGAGCGTGAGGCCGACGACGTTGGTGCCGTAGTGGGCGACCAGCGGGAAGATCTCGTCCATGATCTGCTGTTTGCCATTGACCGAGTTGATGATGGGCTTGCCGGCGTAGCGACGCACGGCGGCCTCGACGGCGGCGGGGTCGGTGGAGTCGATCTGCAGCGGCAGCAGCGTGGAACCTTGGAGCTGCTCGGTCGCTTGCTGGATGACCTTGACCTCGTCGATCTCGGGCAGGCCCACGTTGACGTCCAGGATGTCGGCGCCCTGCTCCTGTTGGCTGATACCCTGGCTCACGACGTAGTCCAGGTCGCCGTCGCGTAGGGCCTGCTGCAGGCGCTTTTTGCCGGTGGGGTTGATGCGCTCGCCGATGACGGCGATCTTGTGGCCGTCGCAGGGGAGGTCCACGACCGTCTGGGCGCTCGTGACCGACATGCTGGGCTTGCGGTGACGCGGGCTGGGCGTGTGGTTGTCGATGAGGGTACGAAGTGCCGCCATGTGCGCCGGCGTGGTTCCGCAGCATCCGCCGACGACGCTCACGCCGTCCTCGATCATGCCGGCGACGGCCTCGGCGTACTCGGGCGCCTGGATATCAAAGACGGTATTGCCGTCATCGTCCACGTGGGGCAGTCCCGCATTGGCCTGCACCATAACGGGCTTGTCGGTAACGGTGAGCATACGCGCAGCGAGTCCTCGGAGCTCGGCCGGGCCCTGGCTGCAGTTGATGCCAAGGACGTCGGCGCCGATGGCGTCGAGAGTGATGGCGGCGACCTCGGGGCTCGTGCCCAAGAAGGTGCGGCCGTCTTCCTCAAAGGTCATGGTGGCAAAGACGGGCAGGTCGGAGTTCTCGCGGCAGGCGAGGACTGCCGCCTTGATCTCGGCCAGGTCGGTCATAGTCTCGATAATAAAGAGGTCCACACCCGCAGCGACGCCGGCGCGCACCTCCTCGGCAAAGAGGTCGTAGGCCTCGTCAAAGCTGAGGGTGCCCAGGGGGCGCAGCAGGGCGCCGATGGGGCCGATGTCGCCGGCGACGTAGCGGGCGCCGGCCTCACGGGCGCAGGCGACAGCGGCGGCAAAGACGTCTGTCACGGTGGCGGCTCCGTCGAGCTTGTGGGCGTTGGCGCCAAAGGTGTTGGCGGTGATCACGTCGCAGCCGGCCTCGACGTATTGGCGCTGAATGTCGGTAATGACCTGGGGCTCCTCAAAGTTGAGCAGCTCGGGCAGGGCGCCGGCCTTCATGCCGGCCGCCTGCAGCATGGTGCCCATGCCGCCGTCGAACAGCAAGTGCCCCGTGCCCTCGATAGCGGCGCGCAGGCGATTGTCCTTAATGCAAAGGTCGTCGATCGTGCGCGTCTTGTATGCAGCGCCATTACGACGGGCAGCATCAACGGGCGCCGCCAGCGCGGCGCCGTCAGAATCATGAGTGATAAGTATGTTTGAGCTATTCGCCATGTGCATCCATTTCGTCTAGAGCCCACTGAGGAATTTCTATTTGAAGAGATTTGTCGGGCTCGATATCTTCGATTCGCTTGTTGTAGTGGGCAAGAAGCCGTGCGACATTTAATCGAATTAGGCCTCGCTTGTAGAACGATAATTCTTCAATATTGATGCCGATAAACGATTCGAGCGCGATAACCTGTACGCGACTGCCGAGTCCCTCACTTTCGAACAGTCCGTAAGCGAAGGAAACTTTATCGTAGGGGACAACGACGATGGGCCGAATGCCATTTCGAATGTTATCTCGGCATCGATCGGTCAATTTGGCCATTGGCGATACAGTCACATGAAATGCAGCATCATTGATTTGGAAATCGCCAGAACGGTCTGTCTGCTGGTCGGCGGCGTTTGAGTTGTCCTTTCCGATTTCTATGGTTGGAAATAACATCTCCAGTTTTGCACCTACCAGGTGCTGTGCGACGGTGCCCGTCGGCTTATCGGACCGTAGGCTTGCTTCGGCTAGGATATCATCGACAATGACAGAAATTGGTTTTTGAAGATCGATTTCGACTTTGATTCTCTGCCGGTTAAAGAAATCGACCTGGATTCGCTCGACGAAGAAATTGGCGATTGCATTCGCAGCTTCAAGACGAGTGTCTTCGCAAGTGTCACTGGGTAGGGCGGAGTTGATAATTGTGGCAAGTTCAAGCGCCATCGGGAGTGTACCGCGTGAGGTTCTGCCGCCCTCTGATGCGAAGGCACGCGTTTCCCCATGTCTGGCTAAAACTGTTTTGATGCATGCTCCACTTAGGCCTCGTACTTGGCTCCCCTTGTCTGATTGCACATAATCGTCGGTGAGCGGAAAACGGTTTTGCAACAGCTCGCTTATGCCTATGCCAACCGCCATGACGTTACGGTTGACATTGCCTCGCTTGCTGCGCTTGGATTCGTACCAGAGTTCAATGGCATCCAAGATACCTTTATCGGGCTCGCTCAAGGAGCAATTGGTCATTTCCATTATTGTTCACTCCGTTCCTTGAAGACATGAGCGCGGGCTTGACTGCATTTTTTATAAGCCAAGTGACAACTGGCACGGCAACTGCATCGCCGAATGCGTAGCGAATCTGAGCATCCGAGAAGCCGCTAAACTGACATGAGTCAGCACCTTGGAGACGGGCATATTCAGTTCCAGTCATCCAGCGAACTTCTATCTTTCCGTTTTCGCATATAACGACTGCCTGTCTTGATGAGCCGCCGCGAGCCGTTCTTAGACATCCGGCAATTTCTTCTTCACGGATTTCCCAGCGCACAACGCCTGATCGCGTGCGACGGTAAGCAGTGCGAACAATTTTTTCTTTGGCATTTAAGAAGCGCTGAAGGCGCTCTGCTTGATGCGGTGCAAGTGAGTCGATAAATGCTTGTACTTGGTTTTTGTTCCACCAACGCTTGTCGTCCTCGGGAATATTTTCAACAACCGTTGCAAGGCCCGTCATGCGAAGTGGGCTCGGCTCGTTTAGGTGAGAGACGTGCGTAATGAGTGAAGGGTCGGAGTGAATCCAGGAGACTTTTTCAGGTCGAAGCGAGGAATCGAGTCGGCTGTTGGGAAGAGGGTTTTTTAATCCGACGACAAACATGCGGGGGCGTGACTGGGGAAGCCAGTGCCGTGCATCGATAAAATAAGCGTCACATGAATAACCTAAACGATTGAATTCCTGGCAAACGAGTCTAAAGTCATCACTGTTATTAGACGTGGCAAGGCCGATGACGTTTTCGAGAACAAGTGCCCGCGGGGCACGATCGCCCATTCCTTCGATGGCCTTAATAAAGCCAAAGAACGCACTGGACTCTTTGCCAGAGATAAGTCCTTCCCTGTTTCCCGCGAGAGATAAGTTTGTGCAAGGGCTTGACGCCCATGCGATGTCGGCTTGGGGTATTAGGTCGGGGTCGAGTGTGTGGACATCCTGCTCGACTAGATGCTCATCGCCCCAACACTGGCTGTACATGGCGCATTTAGTATGGTCTATGTCATTTGCCCAGATTGTTTTGATTCCGGCTTTTGCCATGCCGGCACGAGCCAAGCCAATGCCTGAAAAAAACTCAAGCGCGGTTAGTTGTGGCGAGAACTGCAGAATGTTGTGCATGTACTGGCTTTCAGATAGTTGTTATTTGGCATCTTATGGTACTTGTTTGTGAGGACATCCGCTTACTTACGGATGAGATTCCCTCGATACCGTGCCATCAATTGACATTTTATTCAGAATGCGAATAGCAGGTGGTGTGGGCGGCGCGGAAGCGGCAGTGCTCGCGCATGCGGCAGATATTGCAGGTGGGGCGGCTCTGGGCGTCGTGGACTTCGCCGTCGAACAGACCAATCACAGCGGTCACGCTCTTGGTGGGCATGAGCAGGCTGGTGGGGGTGACGGTAAGTCCAATGAGGCGCGTGGCATTGAGTGCATCCACGATCGAGCGCTGGGCAGAGAGCGGGCAGTCGCCATAGCCGGGGCTGAAGCGCCAGTTGCCGGCGAGCCCGTGCGCAGCGGCTGCAGCCTTGACCTGCTGGTCCATCTGCTCGACGGCGGCCTCCACATAGGCAGAGCATGCAGCGTCGAGCACGGCGCCTTCCAGGGGTTGCTGGGCTCCCGTGGTGCGCAGGCGACGCTCGGCGTCCATGCCGAGGGTGCATGCCATGAGTGCGGCAAAGCGGGCGTCTTTGAGGTGGCGATAGATATCACGACCCCGCAGCTCAACATTGGTGCCAACCAAGCGGATGCAGGGCTCGCCCTGCTTGTCGATGCCCGTGGCATCGACGGCAAACACGCGTCGCACGCCGCGGGGCTCAATGTCCAGTTCCAGACGTTCAACGACAAGCTCAATACGCTGCGCTAGCTCGGGCTCAATCTGCTGGCCGCCGTAGCCCAGGTAACGCAACATCTCGGCACGGTCGACACGAGGGCGGTGGGCAGCGTCGATACGGTAAAGCGCCGGCGACGCAAGGTCGGCCGGCACTTCAACAACGGTTGTATCGACGTGCGGTTTTTCCATTACCCCAGGCGCTCCATAATGGTCGCGGCGATTGCAGGACGGTTCATAGTGTACAGGTGCAGACCGTCGGCACCGTGCTCCTTAAGGTCGCAAAGCTGACGAGCAGCATAATCTACACCGGCTGCCTGCAGGCTCTCGGGGTCGTTCTCGTACTTGGCGAGAATCTTGATGACGGGGGAGGGCAGCGATGCGCCGCACATAAAGACCATGCGGCTGATTTGCGACTTGCCCATAAACGGCATGATGCCCGCGGTGATAGGCACGGTGATGCCGGCCTTGTCGGCAAGCTCGCGGAAGCGATAGAAGCACTCGTTATCAAAGAAGAGCTGTGTCACAAAGAAGCTCGCGCCGGCGTCTTGCTTTTGCTTGAGGTGCTCGACCGAGAGGTTGAGATCCTCGCAGGCAATGTGGCCTTCGGGGTAGGCTGCGGCGCCCACGCAAAAGCCGGCGTCGACGAGCTCGGGGATGAGGTCGCGGGCGTAGGCGTAGTCAGAGGCGGGCTTGTCGTCCTCGGTCGCGCCAGCGGGAAGATCACCACGCAGGGCCAGGATGTTTTCAACGCCGGCGGTGCGATACTCGTCGATCTTGGCGGCGATATCGGCGTGCGAGCGGCCCACACAGGTAAGGTGTGCCACCGAGGGTGTATCGAATTCGCTCGTAATCATATGTGCGATGGGGGCGGTGGTGGTGCCGTTGCCCGAGCCGCCGGCAGAGCAGGTGACCGAGACAAAGCTCGGCGAAAGCTTGCACAAATTGCCTGCCACCTCGCGAGCCGTGTCGAGGGTAAGCTCGCCCTTGGGCGGGAACATCTCAAACGAAACGGGTGCGGTGCCCTGGGATGCTGCCTGCTTAAAAACCTCGTCGACGCGCATATCGTGCTCCTTTAGATACGCAATAGTGTGATGTGTTTTAAGGATTCTACAGCACCACTGTGTCACGGTGGAGTTTCACTCGCTATTTGGGGATACCAATCGAAAATGCCTTGCTATCGGCATTTCCTATAACAGAGCGGTCAATCTAGGATGGGGCTATATTGAATGGTATTTGATGCGAAATACCAGTTAATAGAGCCCCATCCCAAATTGACTACCCTTAAACTATGGGGAGAGGTCTGCAATTTATACAGTTGATTGGCCATTAAGGATGGCAGCGCCGCTGTGATGCGGTAACCTCATTGATTGGTTTCGCGACAGCAACATAACGGTAATGTCGCGGAAACACGGCGAGTCTAAGCTATGACTCGTTCGTTAGTAATCAACACCGCTTCTCACGCGGTGCCGATACGAAGGGAGTTCCGTATGGCCGATCTTACTGACCGCTTCGGGACCATGGTGTTCTCTGAGGAAGTCATGAAGGACTACCTCCCCAAGGACATTTGGAAGCGCCTTGCTGCAACCCTCGAGGACGGTGAGCCGCTCGACCTGGATGTGGCCAACGCCGTTGCCCACGCCATGAAGGTCTGGGCCATCTCCAAGGGCGCGACGCACTACGCGCACTGGTTCCAGCCGCTTTCGGGCATTACTTCCGAGAAGCACGACAGCTTCCTCGAGCCCAACCACGACGGCACCGCCATTACCAAGTTTACGGGCAAGAACCTCATCCAGGGCGAGCCGGACGCCTCCAGCTTCCCCAACGGCGGCTTGCGTGCCACCTTCGAGGCCCGTGGCTACACCGCTTGGGATCCCACCAGCCCCGCTTTTATCAAGGACGATGTCCTGTGCATCCCCACGGCCTTCTGCTCCTACACGGGCGAGGCCCTGGACAAGAAGACCCCGCTGCTGCGCTCTATGACCGCGCTCTCGCGTGAGTCTAAGCGCGTTTTGGCGCTGTTTGGTAAGACCCCCAAGAAGGTCGTTCCTTCCGTGGGCGATGAGCAGGAGTACTTCCTGATCAAGAAAGACGCTTACCGCAAGCGCAGGGACCTGGTCATCACCGGCCGCACCCTCTTTGGCGCTGCCCCCTGCAAGGGCCAGGAGCTCGAGGAGCACTACTTTGGCGCTATCCGCCCCACCGTCTCGGCCTATATGAAGGATCTGGATGATGAACTGTGGGCGCTTGGCATTCCCGCCAAGACCAAGCACAACGAGGTTGCTCCCTGCCAGCATGAGCTCGCACCGGTCTATGGCGAGGTCAACGAGGCCATCGACCAGAATCTGGTCATGATGGAGAAGATGAAGCTCATCGCCTCCCGCCACGACTTGGTCTGCCTGCTGCACGAGAAGCCCTTCGAGGGCATCAACGGTTCGGGCAAGCACAACAACTGGTCGCTTGGTACCGAGTCCGAGAACCTGCTCGATCCGGGCGACACCCCGCTCGACAACCTGCAGTTCATTGTCTTCCTCACCGCGGTGATCGAGGCCGTCGATAACTATCAGGAGCTCCTGCGTGCTTCCGTTGCCTCAGCCGGCAACGATCATCGTCTGGGCGCCAACGAGGCTCCTCCGGCGATTATGTCCATCTTCCTGGGCGACCAGCTTACCGAGGTCGTCGAGAAGATTATCGATGGCAAGGCTTCCGTCCATGCCACGCGCGGCGTGCTTGACCTGGGCGCCGATACCCTGCCCAAGCTGATGCAGGACAACACCGACCGCAACCGCACCTCCCCGTTCGCCTTTACCGGCAACAAGTTCGAGTTCCGTGCCTGCGGCTCCGAGCAGAACGTCTCCGACTCCAACCTGGTGCTCGATGCCGCCGTGGCCAAGTCGCTCAAGTCCTTCGCCGACGCACTCGAGGGTACGCCCGAGGATAAGTTCCAGGACGCCGCGCTCGAGTACTGCAAGAAGGTCCTGACCGACCACCAGCGCATCCTCTTCTCCGGCGATGGCTACTCCGACGAGTGGCCCATCGAGGCCGAAAAGCGCGGCCTTGCCAACAACAAGACCACGGCCGACGCCCTGCCCGCCTTTGTTTCCGATAAGGCCATTGCGCTCTTTGAGGAGACGGGTGTCCTGACCAAGGCCGAGGCCCAGTGCCGTTACGACTGCAAGCTCGAGAAGTACAACAAGCTCATGAACATCGAGGCTACCACGATGGTTCGCGAGGCGCGTCGTACCTATCGCCCGGTCATTACCGCCTATGCCACCAAGGTCGCGAAGGGCCTTGAGACTATTCGTGCCGCCGGTGCTGAGGCCGCCATGCAGTGCGAGCAGAACACGCTCAACAAGCTCTGCAACGGTATCACCGCCATCAACGACTCCATCAAGGCGCTCGACGCCGTGCATCAGAAGGCCGAGGCCCTCGATGGCCAGGAGCAGGCCAATGTGTATGCACACGAGGTCGTTCCCGCTATGGATACGCTGCGCGCCGCCGTGGATGCCATGGAGGAGATCGTGGCCGCCGACTACTGGCCGGTCCCGACCTACGACGACATCCTGTTCTACGTGTAGAACGTAACTGACATATCGTCACGGTATTGAGCCGGGGTCCGCATCGCGCGGGCCCCGGCTTTTTGTTTGAGGCTTTAGCCTGTGCGGGGCGCGCAGCGCGCCGCATCAGAAACCACCCGCTATGCGGGTGGGGCCAAACGGCTTTACAAAGCCGCCCCCTCGCCGGACA
>JAGZWV010000155.1 GCA_018378775.1 Collinsella sp.
CCCAGATAAAACCGACCAAAATAAACCTGTCCCTTTTTGGCAGGTGTCAGGAAGTGTCAGGGGCGGGCAGGCGGCGGGGTGCCGCTGCGAAAAGAAGTATCGGGTTTGGCGCCCCCGCCTCCGCATGTCTCCCGCGTGGGCGATACTCGGCTTATCGACCCACGATGCAAAGGAGATGCTCATGGCAAACATCAAGTTCCCCGAGGGTTTCTATTGGGGTGGCGCCACCGCCGCCAATCAGTTTGAGGGCGCTTGGAACGTGGACGGCCGCGGCGCTTCCGTCGACGACCACTTCCTGGGCGGCAGCTACAAGGAGCCGCGCCAGATCACGATCGACATCGATCCCAACCGCTTCTACCCCAACCATGACGGCATCGACTTCTACCATCACTACGAGGAAGACATCGCGCTGTTCGCCGAGATGGGCTTCAACATGTTCCGCATGTCCATCTCTTGGAGCCGCATCTTCCCCAACGGCGACGATGCTGAGCCCAACGAGGCCGGCCTCGCCTTCTACGACCGCGTTTTCGACTGCTTGCGCGCTCACAATATTGAGCCGCTCGTGACCCTCTCGCACTACGAGATGCCCTATCACCTGGTCGAGAAGTACAACGGCTGGGCGAGCCGCGAGCTCATCGGCTTCTTTGAGAAGTATTGCCAGACCGTCTTCGACCGCTATCAGGACAAGGTCAAGTTCTGGCTCACCTTCAACGAGATCAACTGCGGCACCATGGACATGGGTGCCATGATGGAGACCGGCCTGATCCAGGGCTTCGAGGGCCCGGCAAGCGCCATCAAGACCACCGCTCAGCAGCGCTTCCAGGCCCTGCATCACCAGTTTGTCGCCAGCGGCCGCGTCGTGCGCTACGCCCACGAGCACTACCCACAGTTCAAGATGGGCAACATGGACTGCTTTATCCTCTCCTACGCCGCCACGTGCGATCCGGTCGACGTGTTCGCCACGCAGCAGCAGATGAACTCCATGAACTGGTACTGCTCCGATGTACAGGTGCGCGGCAAGTACCCGTTCTACGCCAAGCGCTTCTGGGCCGAGAACGATGTCGAGCTCGCGATGGAGGACGGCGACCTGCAGGATATCGCCGATGGCAAGGTCGACTTCTACACCTTTAGCTACTACATGTCCGGTACCGTGGGCACCCACAAGGACCACGAGATGACCGAGGGCAACATGACCTTTGGCGGCAAGAACCCCTACCTGGAGTCCACCGACTGGGGTTGGCAGATCGACCCGCTGGGCCTGCGTATCGCGCTCAACGAGATTTACGCCCGCTACGAGATTCCGCTGATGGTGGTCGAGAACGGCATGGGCGCCTACGATGAGGTCGAGGAGGACGGCTCCATCCACGACCCGTATCGTATCGCTTACTTGCGCAGCCACATCAAGGCCATGGGCGAGGCCATTGCCGACGGCGTCGACCTGATCGCCTACACCTGGTGGGGCCCCATCGACCTGGTGTCCGCCGGCACCGGCGAGATGCGCAAGCGCTACGGCTTCATCCACGTCGACAAGTACGACGACGGCACCGGCACCTACGAGCGCCGCCGCAAGGACAGCTTCTTCGCA
>JAGZWV010000039.1 GCA_018378775.1 Collinsella sp.
GCGCCGGCGTTAAAGCCTTCAGGCAGGCCTGAGGTAATCTGCATCGATACTCCTTGTCAAAAGCCACGGGCTCGTTAGCTGGGCTTTTCTCGAACATTCTTCGAGACATATTTATCAGAGCGATTATAGCGCTAATGCGTCCTATAATGAGCTTGCCACACAAGGAAAGCTCAAGCACCGCGGCGTACATAATTGAAAGGTAAACCCGCTAGCAGCGGGTTTATTCGTGTACAGCCGAGGGCCTGGAGCTTAGCAAAACGCTTGTAAGGAGTAACATGAGCGATTTCCTAAACCGTATGAAGTCTGCCGCCAAGGCCGACCTTAAGACCATCGTCCTGCCCGAGGGCGAGGATCCGCGTACCATCGTCGCGGCAAACAAAATCATCGAGGAGGGCCTGGCAAAGCTCGTCATCCTGGGCAACCCCGACGAGATCGACGTTCCCGGCGCTACCGTCATCGATCCGCGCAACGCCGAGAAGCACGAGGAGTACACGCAGAAGTTTGCCGAGCTCCGCGCCAAGAAGGGTGTCACCATCGAGCAGGCTCGCGCCCAGGTGATGGACGCCACCTACTTTGGCACCATGATGGTCAAGATGGGCGACGCCGACGGCCTGGTCTCCGGCGCCTGCCACTCCACCGCCGACACCCTGCGCCCCGCACTGCAGATCCTCAAGACCGCCCCGGGCACCAAGCTGGTCTCGGCCTTCTTCGTGATGTGCACCGACACTCCGCAGTTCGGTACCGACGGCACGCTGATCTTCGCCGACTGCGGCCTCAACATCAACCCGTCCTCTGACGAGCTCTCCGAGATCGCCATCGCCTCGGCCCACTCCTGGTCCACCTTCATGGGCAATGTTGAGCCGCACGTGGCCATGCTCTCCTACTCCACCATGGGCTCCGCCGGTGGCGAGGTCGCCAAGAAGGTCCAGGAGGCCGTGAAGTTCTGCAAGGAGAAGGCTCCCGAGCTCGCCATCGACGGCGACCTGCAGCTCGATGCCGCTATCGTCCCCACCGTCGCCCAGCTCAAGGCTCCCGGCTCCTGCGTCGCCGGTAAGGCCAACGTGCTCGTGTTCCCCGACCTCGAGGCTGGCAACATCGGCTACAAGCTGGTCCAGCGCTTCGCCGGCGCTGACGCTTACGGCCCCATCCTGCAGGGCATCGCCAAGCCGGTCAACGACCTGTCGCGCGGCTGCTCTGCCGACGACATCGTGGGTGTCGTGGCCATCACCGCCGTCCAGGCTCAGATGGCTGAGTAGCGGACTTATCCCCTCGGGGCCCTACAGGGTAAAGCTCTGAAAACGTCCTCGGACATGCATGAAACCCCCGCTGCGCACTTCGTGCGGCGGGGGTTTCATGCGTCCTGCGGAAAGTTTTCAGAGCTTTACCCTGTAGGGTCCCTGCCGCTACGTGGCAATCGGGGCATCTGGAGTGGACGGCGGCTTGGCAACGAGCTGGGGCTGAAAATCTGAATGGATGGGTGCCGTTGTTGGGAGTACAGGCGTTGCTGGCGGTGATCACTTTGGGACCGAAATGTTGGCTGCGGTTCGATGTCTGGCCATCGGAAAGCATGTCCCGGTTTGAAGGCGGATTGTGGGATGTAGCTTCCACTTGGGGGCTGTTTGGGAAACTGTGGGACGGAATTTTGCTTTATTGTGGGTCGCACTTTCCGCAACGTGCCTCAACCGGAAGGCGTGTCCCAGAATTTCAGTTTGAAATGGGATGGGGTTTCCGCTGT
Organism: Collinsella sp.; assembly: GCA_018378775.1. GTDB lineage: Bacteria > Actinomycetota > Coriobacteriia > Coriobacteriales > Coriobacteriaceae > Collinsella. The sequence goes on from JAGZWV010000039.1 coordinate 1,736, forward strand.
CCGTCTGCCAACAAAAAGGCCCCCGGAGCTGTTGCTCTGGAGGCCTTTCGTTTACATGCAAACGGGCACGCTAGTTGTTCTTGGTCAGACGCTCGACGTCGTGGGCGATCATGTATTCCTCGTCTGTGGGGATGACCATGACCGTGACGGAAGAGCCGGCGGCGCTGATGACCTGCGGGCCGTTGCCCACGGCCTCACGGTTCTTGTTGTTGTCGATACGCACGCCCAGCCACTCAAAGCAGTCGCAGAAGGCCTTGCGGATCGACCAGTCGTTCTCGCCGATGCCGGCGGTAAAGGTGATGGTATCCACGCCCGCCATGGAGGCGATCATGGAACCGGCCTGCTGCATGGCCTTGTAGGCAAACATGTCGAAGGCGAGCAGGCAGCGCTCGTCTCCCTCGGAGGCGCGCGTACGGATGTCGCGGGCGTCGTTGGAGATACCCGAGATGGCAAGCAGACCAGACTGCTTGTTCATCATGTCATCGACTTCTTGATAGCTGTAGCCGCCCTCGCGCTGAAGGTAGCACACGGTGGCAGGGTCAATGGAACCACAACGGGTGCCCATCATCAGGCCGTCGAGCGGCGTGAGCCCCATCGTGGTGTCGCGGCAAACGCCGTCCTCAATGGCGGCGAGCGAAGCGCCGTTGCCCAGATGGCACGAAAGCAGACGGTGGCAGCACGAGCCCAGAATCTCCTTTGCCATCATCCACTCGTAGCGGTGGCTCGTACCGTGGGCGCCGTACTTGCGCACATGGTACTTGTCGCACACGTCCTTGGGCAGCGCGTAGGTGTAGGCAACCTCGGGCATGGTCATGTGGAACGAGGTGTCGAAGACGGCCACGTTGGGCAGCTCCGGATACTTCTCGCGGCAATAATCGATTGCCGCCGCCTCGCCGTAATTGTGCAGCGGAGCGAGCGGGGCCACCTCAAGGATCTTAGCCATGACCTCGTCGTCAACGACTGCGGAATCATCGAAGTGCCAGCCGCCCTGAACGATACGATGCCCAATGCCATCAATCGTAAAGTCGGTCTTCTCGAGCTCCTCGAGCACGCGAGCGATAGCAGAGCGATGATCGGGGAAGGGAACCTCCTCGGTCTGCTTGGTGCCACCGTTCTCGGAGTGACCAAAGATGCCCATCTCCGATCCGATACGCTCGCAATTGCCCTTGGCGAAAACCTCGCGGGTATCGGTATCCAAAAGCTGATATTTAAGGCTCGAGCTGCCGGCGTTGACAACAAGTACGTTCATGAGACTCCTTCGTGATTACAGTACGGTCAGCAAACCTATAAGGCGACCGTACCCTTAATAAGAAGTTATCAGAATTCAATAAATAACTATTAAACTCTTCGCCCAAAGAGCATAAAAGGGGGCTGAACGGCACAAGGCCATCCAGTCCCCTCCCCTTGCATCAATTACTTGCCGCTGACGATGCGCTCGACGTCGGAGGCGATCATGAACTCTTCATCCGTGGGGATGACGAAGATCTTGACCTTGGAATCCTTGGCGGACAGGCACCAAGCGCCGTCGCCGCGCAGGGCGTTGCGGGCATGGTCCATCTTGACGCCCATAAAGGCCAGACGGTCGGCCACGCCAGCGCGGACAGCCGGAGCGTGCTCGCCGATGCCGGCGGTAAAGACCAGGGTGTCCATGCCGCACATGGAAGTGGCCATCTCGGCGGCCTTGGCGGCAATCTTGTAGACGAACATATCGAAGGCGAGCTGAGCCTCGGGGTCACCGGCAGCGGCGAGCTCCTCAACGTTGCGGCAGTCATTGGTCTTGCCGCCGGTCACAGCCAAAAGGCCGGACTTCTTGTTCATCATCTCGTCGACCTCGTCGAAGGTGTAGCCGCCTTCGCGCTGCAGGTAGCACACGGTAGCAGGGTCGATGGAGCCGCAGCGGGTGCCCATCATGACACCGTCGAGCGGCGTCAAGCCCATGGTGGTGTCCATGCACTTGCCGTCCTCGATGGCGCACAGGGAAGCGCCGGAACCGATGTGGCACACGACGACCTTGCGAGCCTCGCCGTTGGTCATCTCGGCAACCTTCTTGGAGATGTAGCGGTAGCTGGTGCCGTGGGCGCCGTACTTACGGATGTGCAGCTTGTCGCAGACGTCCTTGGGCAGGGCGTAGGTCTTGGCGACCTCGGGCATGTTGAAGTGGAAAGCGGTGTCGTAGACCGTGACGTTGGGCAGATCGGGATACTGCTCCAGGCAGTACTCGATAACGTTGGCCTCGGGGTTGTTGTGCAGCGGGGCGAGCGGAGCGACCTCGCGGATCTTGGCGAGAACGTCCTCGTCGACGAGGGAGGAATCGCCGAAGTACCAACCACCCTGAACGATACGGTGGCCGATACCCTCGATCTTGACGCCGTTGGCCTCGAGGTCCTTCAGGACGACCTCGATGGCGACCTTGTGGTCGGGGAACTCGATGTTCTCGGTCACCTTCTTGGAACCGTTGGCAGCGTGGGTGAAGGTACCGCCGGTAAAGCAGACGCGCTCGCAGGAGCCCTTTGCGGACACCTTGTGGGACTTGGTATCGATGACCTGATACTTAAGCGTCGAAGATCCTGCGTTGACGACCAGAACGTTCATGTGTCTCCCTACTAACAGGCGGTGTGGCGCCGCCAGGTTACATACGCTTCAATAATAAACCCAAACGCCCTCGCGCTCGGGTTTATTGCGTTGATATATAAGTTATCGGTGCCCAAATACTCACGCTCTTTGACTTGTAAGACGAAATAGCGCGGGGATATACACCAAAGAAGATATCCCGAGCGCTACAAGCAATATGACTCGAATACCCGCGATGCTGCTCAACGCTGCATTGAACAGATAGAAAAGGATGGCACCCACCGCCACCATCTGGCTTTGGACCGAAATCAGCGAACAGCGCATCGAAGAATCGACAGCATTTTGAAAAATTGAGTATTTAATTGGAGCAAATAACGAGTAAGCAACCGTCTGCAGTACATAGAACACGGGCAGCAAATAGACCGGAGTAAAGGGAATCAAAAACAGAGCAGTCAGGAAAAGGCGCACGATGCCGCAAATACGCGCAAAGCGGCCCTTGTCGACATGAGCAATCACACTCGGCACAATAAGCCCCATGGAAGCCGAGGCAAGGAGCTGGACCGCAATGGTCACACCCGAAGCGACGGCATTCATTCCGCGACCCGCAAGCAGCAGTGAGAAAAAGTCTTCCAGGGCGACAAAAGCAAATGCCTGAGAGCAGTCCATGATGAACGCTGAACGAAGAATGCCGTTACGCGCAATAGCGGCACCGATCATCTTCGGGCTAATTCCACGCTTAGGTGTCGCTGCAGTGTCCCCTCTTCGCATCTCAGGAATGCAGGCAACGACAACCAACGTCAACACCATTGCGATGATATCTGCCGAAAGACCAATGAGATATGCACCGACAGACGAAATGAAACCGCCCACGCAAGCGGAGATGGCATAAGAGGCATAGAAAACAAATCGCTCAACGACATTAAGTCTTACGAGCTGGTCCTGAGAGACGCTGTCAATGTAGATCGCTTCTATGGATCCGCTCACACATGCAACTGCAAATCCTTTGAGAGCAAACGCGCCGATTAAAAGCAGAGGAGAACGGGCGAAAAGTAGGGCGGCGTAGTATCCAAGCATTCCCACGACGCCAACGAGACCGCTTGTCTTTCGTCCAAACCTGTCAGCAATATAACCAGTAGGAACCTCAAGAATGAACTTACTCACTTGGTATGCAATCATCATGCTAGAAATCGCTACCATCGAGAATCCGACGAATTCAAGGTAAACCGTCAGAAAATACAAAATGGTGCTGAAGTTCGACAGAAAAACGAACGTCATATAAAGCAAAACCGTACGGTTTTTCATGCTCCGCCCTCCAAGAGCCAATAGCCCAAACCGAAATCTTGGAAAAGCATGAGGGCAAAGCCGTCAGTCATGTGTTACAAGGCGTCAACATTCACTTGACGCCACGAGGCCAAATGGCCTCACGAAGCAAGGTGACGCAATAGGTGAAGAAATACCGTCTGGTGTCGATCGGTCCAGGCATTTTGTCGATAGCAAAAGTAGATGGGCAAGGCTACGTCATGCGAGCCTTCAATGGAACACTCGCTCACTTCCAGTCCATCTGATGCGAGAGAAGAGCCAGAAAAGCTCAATATCAATCCCCCGGCTTGAAGAAACTCAGTCTGCGCCCTGTTTTCGTATTCGACATCGCGAAAGCGGAAATTAACCAGCTGGGCTTCGGGGCATTGATTGATTGCATTGAGACAGGGTGACAAATTAATGGGAACAGCGAGCCTGCCGCCCAGTAACTCACGAATGGTCATAGCGTCAACAGATTGATGACCAGCTGGGCATGAAAGAACCTTGAGCTCCTTTTCACCCAAGTATTTCGAAGAAAGGACACTATCCCTTGGTTCCTCAAATGAGATGGCCGCATCCGAAATGCCAAGCACAAGTGATTCAAAGCATGTGGCCGTTGGCTGATGCCAAACATCAAGGTGAATCTGAGGGTGCGAGCTTTCAAACGAGTCGTACCAGTTTTCGGAAAAAAGACGCCCCCGCCCGTGAAGACAGGGGGCGTAAAGACGGAAATGGCCGTCGGGCGAAACGCCGCCGTTCCCCGATTGAGCGTACTTTTTGAGATCGTCGACTTGCGCCAGGATCACGCGTGCACGATGCGCAAATTCTCTGCCCGCCGGAGACAAAACAGCCTCCCCCGCCGATCGGTCGAGCAAAACAATCTGATACTCAGATTCCAACTTTTTTATTGCCGACGAAACGGCCTGCGGACTCACGTGAACGGCGCGAGCCGCTTTGCGCACGCCGCCATAGTTCGCTACAGCTTGAAGGTATTCGAGTTGAGAAAGCTGCATAGATTACTCCAAAGGCAGCCAAGTCGACGGGCCGTGCGTCCTCAGATGAGGTTCTCGCCCAGGTTCTTGCCGCCGAGAACGTGCATGTGGAAGTGCATGACGGTCTGGCCGGCGTTGACGCCCTTGTTGGAGATGACGCGGAAACCGTCCTCCAAGCCCTTGGCCTTAGCGACCTCCTGGATGGCGTGAGCCATGGCGCCCATGGTCTCGGCCGGCACGTTATCGGCGATATCGCTGTAGTGCTTCTTGGGGATCACGAGCGTGTGGACCGGCGCCTGGGGGTTGAGGTCGTCGAAGGCGATGACCTGGTCGTCCTCATAGACAACGGTCGAGGGGATCTCGTGGTTGGCAATTTTGCAGAAGATGCAATCGCACATGGTTGGTTCCTTTCTCACAGACCAAGGTAATTATATTTGGTCGGGATGGTTAGAACGAGAGGTTGTCGTCCGTGTTGGCGGCTTCGCCGTCGGCAAGCACGTCGTTGCCGTCGACGTCCTTCAGGAGCACCGAGACCTTCTGCTCGGCATCGGCCAAGCGTGTGCGCAGGCTCTTGAGGAGCTCGACGCCGCGGGTGTAGCTCTCGAGCGACTCCTCGAGCTCCATGTCGCCCGACTCCAGGCTGCGGATGATGAGCTCCAGCTCCTGCGAGGCCTGCTTGTACGTAAGCTGCTCGACCGGGGTCTTCTCTGCCATATCTATTTCCTTTCCCAAAGGTTTATCACTGTAAAACGCGGTCTATTCGACCGTATTGACCGTTGCCGCAACGTTACCGTCTGCCATGCGCACACGGATGGCGTCGCCGGGCTTAAAGGTCTTGGCGCTCGTGGCCACACCATCAACGCTGTACGCGATGGAATAGCCGCGGGCGAGCACCTTGAGCGGCGACAGGGCATCGAGCGAAGCCGCTGCACGGCCCAGGTCGGACGCTGGCTTGCTGAGCATCGTGCGCCCCTGATGCTCCAGGCGGGAGCTTGCGAGCGTGAGCGCATGGCGCTTACCATCGAGCCCCGAGGTGCTTGTAACCAGACGCTCGGGCAAACGCTCAAAGTTGGAGCGAAATGTCCCGACCGAGCGTACTATGGCGCCCGACAGGCGATCGGCAGTCAGCGCAAGCTCCGATTCGCGACGCTCGACCATAAATGTGGGGTCGTTGAGGCACGGGCGGCACGCGGCCGCATCGAGCGCATCGCCCAAGCGAGCCGTATAGGTATCCCAGGCACGGCGCCCGCGCTGATCGAGCATTTCCAGATCGACCTGATTCGACCCGATCATCGAAGCCATCGCGGCGCCCAGACGCTGATGGCGCGCCTCGAGCACGTCGGCCAACTCCGTCATAGCCGGCGCCACCGATTCTGCCGCTGCCGTTGGCGTGGAGGCGCGGCGGTCGCTCACCATATCGCAAATCGAGGTATCGGGCTCATGGCCAATGCCGGTCACCACGGGCACAGGACAAGCCGCCACCGCGCGGGCAAGCTCCTCGTCGTTGAAGGTCATGAGGTCCTCAAAGGAGCCGCCGCCGCGCACCAGCAAAATGCAATCCGGCGCCGGCGTAATGGCGGCGGCACGGTGCAGCCCCTCGATTAGCTCTGCCGGTGCGCCCTCGCCCTGGACCTTGGCGCCCACGCAGACGAGCTCGACGAGAGGGTTGCGACGACGCAACGTGCGCTTGACGTCGTCGATTACGGCGCCCGAAAGCGAGGTGACGACCGCCACGCGGGAGCAGAACACCGGGATGCGGAGCTTGCGCGCTTCGTCCATCAGGCCCTCGCGGCGTAGCTTTTCGGCCAGTTGCGCCACTTGTTGACGCAGCAAACCCTCCCCCGCCAGCGAAAACGAGCGAGCGACAAAGCTCATGCGGCCCGTGGCCTTATAGAGATTGAAGCTGCCCTTAAAGCTCACCTGCATGCCGTCGCGCAGATCGAACGTGCGCTTGAGATAGGCGCCCTTCCAAATGATGCAGTCAACGGCGGCCGAATCGTCCTTGATCTGGAAATAGCAGTGACCGCTTCGGGCGTTAGGACCACGAAAACCTGTGACCTCGCCCAGAACGCTCAGCTGCGGAATGGCATCGAGCGCACCGGCGGCGATCTCCACCGCCTGGCTCACGCTGAGCTCCTTGCGCTCCTGATCGTCCGAGCCGTCAAACTCGGCGGAAACAGCATTGCCGGTTAGGTTCCAGCCTGCCACGCAGCCTCCTTTCGTTATCGAGCACAGAGGCTCCGGCCCCGTGCGAAATTAAGTCCAACACATAGTACAGCGCCGCGGGGACACGAATCCCCGCGGCGCCCAGTGACCCAATTTGTTATCGGTTGGAGTTTCTGTTGTAGCGAGCCATAAGGTAGAGCAGCTGAATAATCGAAGTGAGCGCTGCGGCCACATAGGTAAGCGCGGCTGCCGTCAGTACCTTCTTGGCGCCGTTGACCTGCTTGGAGCTCATGCCCGACTGCTCGATGTACGCCACAGCACGTCGGCTGGCGTCAATCTCGACAGGCAACGTAACGAGTTGGAACAGCACACTAAACGAGAAGAAGATCAACGCGAGGGTCGTGAGCCCGGCAATGTTCATAAACAGGCCCAAGAGTAACACGATGGTCCAGGTGTTCTGGGTAAAGTTGACGACCGGCACGAGGGCGGTACGCACTTTCATCATGGCATAGCCGCTTTGACGCTGGGCGGCATGGCCCGCCTCGTGGCAGGCGACGGCAACGCTTGCGACCGAACCGCCCGAACGGTTGGCATCCGACAGATACAGGTTGTTGTCCTGCGGGTTGTAATGGTCGGTGAGCTCGCCAGCGACACCCTTGATACCCACGGCGCTACAACCGTTGGCATCGAGCATGCGGCGAGCGACTGTGGCACCCGTATCGCCGTCCGAGCGAACCTTGGACCAGGTTTTGTACGTCGAGTTGATATAGTTCTGTGCGGCAAGGCCAAGCACCGTGCAGACAAGAACAACCAGCAGGTACAGCGGGTCGATGCCAAAGCCGTATCCATAGTAATAAGGCATGCGAATTCCTCCGAGTCGAGTTACACGTTGGAGGCATTTTACCCACTCAACCGGCTAGGCTTCCCTACAGGAGCTCGATTTTGCCGTCCTTCACCGTCAACCCCATATTGCCGGAAAGCAGATCGTCTAGACGCGAACCCACGAGCTCAAAGCGCCAGCCTTCGCGCAGGGGGCTCTGCTCGGGATGCTCAATGTAGTCGGCCAGGTCATCGCGCGAGGCAATGACCGAGGTCGCCACGCCCGAGCGCTCGGCAACTAGGCGAATGAGCGCATACATCAGGTCCGTCACGCTCTCCAACTCCGGCGAAATCTGACGGTGCCCGCGCACCATGAGCGGCAGGCGATCGTGCGGGCAGCTCGCGCCGCGCTTGATGGCCATGAGCGCACCGTCCACGTCGCGCTCCCCCAACTGATCGGTACCGCGAATGCTACGGAACTCCTCAACGCGCACGGGATTGCGCTTAACGAGCGCAAGCAGCGTGTCGTCGGACATGACCCACTTGCGCGGGATGTTACGGCGCTCGGCGCGATCCTCGCGCCAAGCGGCGAGCTCGCGCGCGATGCCCAACTGGTGACGGCTACACGAATTGATGCGTTTGACCTTGCGGAACGCCTCGTGGCGATCGGCGCGATAGTGCGACTCGTCAGCCAGCGGGCGCAACTCGTCGAGCACCCAGTCCACACGGCCCAGCTCGCGCAGGCGGCTCATCATCTCGGTATAGGCGACGATCAGGTACTTGACGTCGTCGATCGCATACTCAATCTGCTTATCGGTCAGCGGGCGGCGCGACCAGTCAGTCAGCGACTCGGTCTTGGGCAGCGATACACCGCAGAACGTCTGAACAAGCGCGCCATACGAAATCTGCTGGCGCTCGCCCAAAAAGGCGGCGGCCACCTGCGTGTCAAAAATCGGTCGTGGCAGCACGCCCACGGTATGGAGCATGACCTCCATATCCTGCGAGCACGCGTGGAAGACCTTGGTCACGCTCTCGTCGGCCATAAGCTCGGCCAGCGGCGATAGGTCGTCGATTACCAGGGGATCGACCGCGACGCTCTCAGCAGGGGTGGCAATCTGAACCAAACATAGACGCGGATGGAACGTGCGCTCGCGCAAAAACTCGGTATCGACGGCAATCGCGTCGAACTCACGGGCGCGCTGGCAAAAGTCGAGTAGAGCCTGATGTGTGGAAATGTACATATCAACCCATCGAATAAGGTTAGGCCCGAAAAACACGGGTAGGATATCGGCATTGCCTTACAACTATACTCGGTTAGTCACAGAACGGGAACGTAAGTATGCGCTGCCTTATCATCCACAACCCGGCATCGGGCCCCAGCTCAGATGAAATCTTCGCATTCACGCACGCCCTTGCACAGGGCGGCGACGAGGTCGTGATGCGCTTTATCGGCGATGGCATGGAACCCGAGGACGCCGTGGCAGACGTGCGCGAGTTTGACCGCGTGGTCGTTTCGGGCGGCGACGGCACTGTCTCCAACGTGCTCGACCAGATGCGCGGATGCGGTGTCCCCACGCTCGTCTTCCCCTCCGGTACGGCCTGCCTGTTCTTCAACAACATCGGCAATGCCCCCGAGGCGGCGGCGCTCGCCAAGGCCTGCCGTGCCGGTCGCACGGTCAAAGTCGACATGGGCGAGCTCTTTTGGCTCGACGAGAACGGCAACGAGAAGCGCCACGGCTTCATCATCATCGCCGGCTCGGGCTTCGACGCCGAGATCATGATGAAGGCCGCCCCCACCAAAAACGACATCGGCGAGATCGCCTACTTCCTCTCTGCGCTCGCCACGCCCAACCCTACGGTAGCGCACTTTACGATTGAGCATGACGGCATTGTCGAGGAGCTCGACGGCATCTGCTGCATGGCCGGCAACACCTCGGTCATCCAAAACGACATCAACCTGTTCCCCGACTGCCGCATGAACGATGGCATGGTCGACATTGCGGTCATCGAACCCGTGCGCACCGTGCAGCTGCTGCCTACCGTGATCACCGCTGCGCTTGACCCTGCCGGCAAGGTACTCGGGCGCCCGCAGTTCAAGATCATCCAGACCAAGGAAGCCAAGATCACCTGCACCCCGTCGCTGGGCATGCAGTTCGATGGCGAGATCATCTCCAGCAACTCGGGCGTCTTTGGTGCCCGCGCACTTCCGCAATGCCTCGACCTCATCGTCGACGAATTCTCACCGCTCGGAAAATAGGAGGACCTCATGAACGACAATCCCCTGCTCGGCTTTATCATCATCGTTTTGGCCATGCTCGTCGGCTATGCGATCAACATGATTCACCGCCGGAAGAAGTAATTCCACATTGGTATGATATTCATCCAATTATCGTCTCCCCTGCTGTTTATGCATTTGCCAAACAGCAGGGGATTTTCATTTCAGGCATTCCCAGCTACTTTATTCGGCTACAGTAATTACAGGGCGTCTTTATTAAAGTAAAGCTACAAACTGAGTACAATTAACCGCTCGTCGCATATTTCATTACGCTTATCGAGTAAGTTTCTTTCATAGATGAATATTGTTTCCAGTTCGTTACGCTAATGGGGTGTCTTTATTGGCTGAAGCCCTCTGGCGACAGAGGGCTTTCGCACGCTGGGAGGGAAAATGAGGAAAACTCACCCCGTCAACGCGCTCAAGAAGCTAGGCATAGGCCTCGCCTTTGGAGCTGCAACCATCATGTCCATGCCGACGTCTGCGCTCGCCTGCACGCAGATGTACATGGGCAAGAACCTTACGGCCGACGGTAACACGTACTATGGCCGCACCGAGGACATTGGCACTCGTTACCTCAAACACTATGGCATCGAGCCCTCTTATGGCCCTGGTCATACCTACAGCTCGGACGAGTCCGGATTCTCCTACACCTCGACCAAGACTACGTATCGTTACAGCTACGTGCGTGACCATCCTGCTGAGTGGGACGGACGCTGGGATGCCTACTCCGAGGCCGGCATCAATGAGAAGGGCGTCTCCTGCTCCGCAACACTGAGCACCTCCTACAACGACGATGCCAAGGCAGCGGATCCCACGACCAAGCATGCCCACAAAGCAAATCCCGAGGTCAAAAATACCGGCATCGGCGAGTACAGCTACGCGGGCGTCATCTTGGGCGAGAGCGCAACGGCCCGCGAGGGCGTCTAGCTTATCGGCAGTCTGATTGACGAGCAGGGCGTCTGCTCCAACGACCAGATTGTCATCGCCGACAACACCGAGACTTGGCTGTTCGCCGCGCTTTCCGGCCACCAGTGGATCGCTATGAAGCTGACCGACGACGTCGCTTCGGTCAACCCCAACATTAGTAACCTCAATTTCCAGGTCAATCTTGACGATCCTGAGAACTGCCTCCACTCTGAGGGGATCAAGACTATGCCCGAAGAGAAGGGCTTCGCCAAGTACTTTGAAGACGGACAGTTCGATGTTGCCCAGACCTACGGTGCATCTATCAACAATACGGGCATGGGCTCTTGGGCGCGTTATATCCAGGGCCGCGACTACTTTATGGCTCCGCTGACCGAGGGCACCGACTACGAGATCGTCAAGGACAAGGACAAGAATGACGTCACGCTCGGTGCTATGGTTCATGAGATGCAGCCGCTGTTCTTCCAGCCCAGCAAGTCCGACTGGAACACGTTTGAGCTGATTCGCGCCTTCGGCAACCGCGGTGAAAAAGTCCCCGGCCTTAATGCCAATACTGACGGTGTCAGCAGCATCGGTTCCGACCGCAACGCCGAGGCCAACCTCTTCCAGATTCGAAAGGGCTATGACCCCGAGGTTGCAACCATCCAGTGGGAGATGCTCTCCTGCGCCGAGTTCTCCGTCGCTATCCCGCTATACTCCGCTCTGATGACCGAAGTCAGCCCCTACTTCAGCGACCAGACCGTTGATTATGGTCACTGCAGCGAGACGGACATCGTGAACAACGAGGAGCCCGAGAACTCCATTAACTACGTCCTGATGGACATCAACTCGCTTTGCTTCGCGAACCGCGCACAATTCGCCACCAGCGTCCGCACCTACCTCGATGCGCTCCAGAACGAGCTCATCGAGCAGAACAAGGAAGTCGACACCGCCATGCTGGCCAAGACGACCACCGAGGGCCGCACTGCCCTGGCCAACAAGGCCGGCAAGGCTGCTACCGAGAACACCTACAAGAAGTGCAAGGCACTGCTCCAGGAGATGCGCGCCTATCAGAAGGCCGAAAACTTCGACCAGCCCTTCACCCCAAGCGACCTGAACACCGAGACCAACGGCCTCAAGGTGTCCATCACCTACGCCAAGGATGCTCTTGCCACCGATCCGGTCACCCCGGATCAGCCCGGCACCCCCGAGCAGCCTGGTACTCCTGAGCAGCCCGGTACCCCCGAGCAGCCCGCTAAGCCCGAACAGCCCACCACCAAGCCCGAGAAGCCTAGCAAGTCCGACACCACGACCACGGTAACCACTAACAAGACGAACACCAAGGGCGGCCTGCCCACCACTGGCGATCGTTTTGATGGCCGCATGGTGGCCGCATTCGCCATCGCTGGCGTTGCCGTCATCTCCGCGGGCGGTTACTTCCTCTACCGTCGCAATAAGGAGTAACGTCTCAGCTGAGCGGACAAGGCAGCAATGGCAGCCTCGCCCGCTCAGCCCGCTCTTTTGACCGGCGGGAAACCCGCCTGAAATCTTTTCAAAAAAGATTTCCCCGCACACACTTCGCTGTGCTATAGTGCAGCGCAACAGCAACTAGGTGCGACCGCGCCACGGCATCACGAAAGGAGCCACCGACATGAAGAACGCGATGAACTCTCTCAACAACTGGTGGTGGCGTGATGCGAATACGATCGGTCGACAGTGAGTCCCTCACGCCTGTTTTTGCGCTCTAGGTGATTGAAAGGCCTCCGGTTTCGACCGGGGGCCTTTTTTCTATCTCGAGCCCGATCGCATTCGCATCACGCGCCTCCGCTTTTCTCTTGCACTCCCCTTCCGAAAGGATTTTCACCATGTCTCAGAACACCACCGCCACCCAGCCCCGCACCGTCCAGACCGCCGACCGTGGCAAACTCGATGTCCGCGCCCTCGTCCTGCTTGCCATCCTGCTCGCCGCCGGCTTCATCCTCAACTTCACCGTCGGCAAGGCCATCTCAGGCATCTCGGGCGGCATGATCAGCCCCGAGTTCATCATCTCGGCCTTCTGCCTCACCATCCTGGTCGTTCGTCCCAACATCGGCCAGGCGCTCGTCATTGGCCTCATCTCGGCTGCCGTGATCCAGATCACCACCACCTCGCCGTTTGTCGATTTTGCCGCCGAGGGCATCGCCGCCATGCTCATGGCCGGCATCGTCAACGCCGCCGGCAAGAACGGTCAGGTCAAGCCCGCCATCGCTATTGTCGCAACCTTCCTGACCACCTTTGTCTCCGGCGTCATCTTCATGGTCATCAAGATGGCCATGCTCGGCGTGGTAGGCGAGCTCGCCGCCGCCATGCTGCCCGTCGTCGCCATGACCGCCGTCTTTAACGCCATTCTGGTCGGCGCCCTCTACTTGCCCATCCAGAAGGCCCTGAAGCTCAACTAACCCGTTCGACTTTACGAGCCACCCCATCTTGGCGTTCATTCGTCGCTCGCGTACCCAAGTACGCTTCACTCCTCTTTCGCGCCAACCTGGGGTCCCTCGTAAAGCCGTCTCCGTGCTTCACCACCAAAGACTGTCCCAAACGACTAGCTTTTGGGGACGTTCTTAAACGACTGGTCATTTAAGAACGTCCCCAATGACTACGAAAGGTATCCATGGAAACGATCATCAACGTCGACGATGTCTCGTTCTCCTATGGCACGCAGACCGAGCAGGCGCTCAGCCACATCTCGCTCAGCGTGAACAAGGGAGATTTCATCGGCATCATCGGGCCCTCGGGCGCCGGCAAGTCCACGCTTGCCGCCTGCCTGTCGGGCGCCGTGCCCCACCACTACACCGGCACGTTCTTTGGGTCCGTCATGGTCGACGGCCACGACACCTGCGAAGTCTCGCTCACCGACGTGTCGCAAATCGTCGGCAGTGTGCTACAGGATATCGACACGCAGATGGTCGCTTCGATCGTCGAGGACGAGATGCTCTTTGGCCTCGAGAACTTTGGCGTTCCCCACGACCAGATCGAGCAGCGCGTGAGCGAAACGCTCGAGACCGTCGGCATCAGCGACCTGCGCGACCGCGAGATCGCAACCCTCTCGGGCGGACAGAAGCAAAAGGTAGCCATCGCCGCCATCCTCGCCATGCGTCCGCGCGTCTTGGTTCTCGACGAGCCCACCGCGGCACTCGACCCCGCCAGCTCCACATTGGTCTTCGAGACGCTGCGTGAGGCAAACCGCGTACTTGGAATCACCATCGTCGTCGTTGAGCAAAAGGTCGCTCTGCTCTCGGAGTACTGCAACCGCGTGTTCGTGCTCAACCATGGCGAAATTGCGCTGCAGGGCGAGCCACACGAGGTCTTCGCGCATACCGACGAGCTCCGTGCCATCGGCGTCGACTGCCCTCGCGTCACGCGTATCTTCAATAGCCTCGAGGCCGATGGCCTGGTAAGCGGTACCCCCTGCTTGGATGTCGATGAGGCTGAGCGCCTGATTTCGGGCATCGTCGACCCCGCACACGCGGCCATCGAAGCCCAGGCGCCCACCGGTTCCCCGCATGCACCGTCGTTGCGTCCTCATGCCAAGGACGCCGAACCCGTACTCACCTTCGACCATGTTGAGTTTGCCTATCCCAATGGCGGCGCCGCCGTACACGACCTTAGCCTGACGCTCTATCCTGGCGAGCTCGTGGGCATCGTCGGCCAGAACGGTGCCGGCAAGACCACGCTCACCAAGCTGCTCACGGGCCTGCTTAAGCCCGCCTCGGGCAGCGTGCGCGTTACGGGCCTGGATACTGCCGCGGTCCCCACGAGCCGTATCGCCCGCGAGGCCGCAACGCTCTTCCAAAACCCCGACCGCCAGATCTGCAAGGATACCGTGCTCGACGAGGTCGCCTTTGGCTTGGAGCTGGGCGGCATGGACCGTGCCGAGGCTCTGCGTCACGCCCAGCTGGTCATCGACCGCTTTGGTCTGCCCGCCGACGAGGCACCGTTCTCGCTTTCGCGTGGCCAGCGACAAATGGTGGCACTTGCCTCCGTCGTAGTGGTTGAGCCCAAGATCGTCGTGCTCGACGAGCCCACGAGCGGCTTGGACTACCGCGAGTGCATGACCGTGATGGAAACGGTACGCACCATGGCCGAGCGCGGTTGCGCCGTCATCATGGTCTGCCACGATATGGAAGTCGTCTCGGATTTTGCCGAGCGCATTGTGGTAATGGCCGACGGTCGCATCCTCGACCGCGGCCGCACGCACGAGCTGTTCTCGAACATCGAACTCATGCGGCGTGCCTACGTGGAGCCTCCCCAGGTTATTGAACTCTCGCGCCGTCTGGCATCTTCCGTCTCGCCCGCTTTTGCGCAGGTGAGCGAGGTCACCGATGTCGTTCGAATTACCAAGGAGATGGTCCACCGTGGTTAACGTCATCGACTACATGCCGGGCGATACGCTGCTGCATCGCCTGAACCCCGTCGTCAAACTGGGCCTCGCCGCCGCCATCATCGTCGGCATCTTTTTGTCCGACACCTACGTGGCACTGCTGGGCTTTTTGGCACTCACCCTTGCACTGGGTGCCTATGCCGGCGTCGTCGACCGTCTGTTCTCGCTGCTCAAGTTGCTGATTCCGCTCGCGCTTATCATGCTGGTGCTCCAGCTGGCCTTTATGCGCGATGGCAACGTGGTGTGGAGCTTTATCACCGACACGGGCCTCATCACGGGATCGAAGGCCTGTCTGCGCCTGCTGGGTGTGGCGTTACCACTCATCCTCATGCTCATGGTGACCAAGCTCAACGACCTTGCCAACGCCTGCGTCGAGGTGCTGCACGTACCGTATCGCTATGCCTTCACCTTTACCACGGCGCTGCGCTTTGTGCCGGTGTTTGGTCAGGAGATGAACGCCATCATGGAGGCGCAGACCGCACGCGGCGTCGAGTACGACACCAAGAACCCCATCAAGAAGCTTAAGCTCATGCTGCCACTGTGCGTGCCGCTGCTCATCTCGAGTGTGGGCAAGACCGATGCCACAGCCTTGGCGGCAGAACAGCGCGGCTTCTATCTGCGTACGCGCGCCAGCTCGTACAAGCGCTACCCCATCAAGGGCCTGGACATCGCCGTGCTCATCGTCAGCATCGCCCTCATCGTCATCGGCTTCCTGTTCTAGTTCACCACCGACAGCAACCGCCCCAACGCAAAAGGCTTCGGCTCGCACCAAACGAGCCGAGGCCTTTACTGTTTCACCAGATAAAACCTACCAAAATAAACCTGTCCCTTTTTGGCAGGTCGGAAGCTAGAGGCGGTAGGGGGCGCCGCTGCGGATGATGGATTCGCGCACCAGGACATCCATGGCGTCGAGGGTGATCTCGGGCATCTCTCGGTACTTCTGCAGCACCGAGAGCTCGGTGCAGGCCAGAATGACGCGGTCGCAGCCGCTACGGGCGAACTCCCACATCACGCGGTCGAACTTATCCATATCGGGCTCACGTCCGGCCTTCACATCATCGTAGATAAGCGACATCACATCGTTCTGACGTTTCTCGCTGGGATAGAC
>JAGZWV010000003.1 GCA_018378775.1 Collinsella sp.
GATAAAGAAGGGCTCGGTGAGGTAGTCGGTACCGACCTTCTCGAGCACGTAGTCTTCGATGCCCTTGGGATAGCAAAAGTCCTCTTCGGAAAACTCGCCATCGTCGCCCTCAATGCGCAGGCGGAAGGTCACGTTGGCGTTGACCACGGCCTGGCGGCGCATGGTCTCGCGATACCAATCGTGGGGGATGCTGATGGAGGTAAAGACCTCAAGATCGGGGCGCCATTTGATGGTGGTGCCGGTACGGTCCTCGTCGCTGGGCTCAATCTCGAGTGCCTTCTTCTTGGCGCCGACGACCTTGCCCTTCTTAAAGTGTAAGGAGTACTTGTTGCCGTCACGCCAGACGGTGACGTCCATGTACTCGGAAGCGTACTGGGTCGCGCACGAGCCCAGGCCGTTGGTACCGAGCGAGAAGTCGTAGTCGCCGCCCTGGTTGTTGTTGTATTTGCCACCTGCGTAGAGCTCGCAAAAGACGAGCTCCCAGTTAAAGCGCTTCTCGGAGGGGTTCCAGTCGAGCGGGCAGCCGCGGCCGTTGTCCTCTACCTGAATGGAACCATCGCGAAAGGCGGTAAGGGTGATGAGCTTGCCGTAGCCCTGGCGCGCCTCGTCAACGGCGTTGGACAGGATCTCGAAGGCGGCATGCGCGCAGCCGTCGAGTCCGTCCGAGCCAAAGATGACGGCGGGGCGCAGGCGTACGCGCTCCTCGTCCTTGAGCTGGCGGATACTGTCGTTACCATAGTTTGCGGTGTTTTTTGCCATACTCGCTCTCTCGGTGCTCCTTTGCTGCGTTTAAGTCATATAGATAGTCAAGGTAGCATAGCCCAGCCCTTGGGCGATTCCACCCAACACGAAATCCATCGAACAATCGTTCGGAATTTGGTGGAACAGCGTTTACTCGGACAAATCCGAGTCGGTTCTGTCCGAGTAAGTTTGAAAGCGGTCGAATGCGTCCTGCTGCGTTTGCGGTTGGACGCGTTTGTCAAAAACGCGCCATGCGGATTGTTGGATTGAATCGAACATTGGGACATGCGTCTCGTTTTGTGGGCCGAGGGTATGCGAACTGGGGCCCTTTTGGTCTGAAAGGGGGTCTAACGGGGCGTTATTTGGGCCACGGGTCACTTCGCCGGCGCCGTGTTTCGTCATACGCTCATTGTGGAAGCCGATGCCACGGGGCGACGAAGGCCTCGGGCAACGGATGAGCTGCAAGCGAAAGGAGCGGTGAGGATGATGAAGCCCATGACGAAGAAGCTGCTGTTAGGAATTCCCACCGTGGCGCTTTCGGCTGTGTTGGCGTGTACGCTTGCTGGCTGCGGCGGTAATGCGCCGAGTGGCTCGGGCGGGAGCGCACCTGTGCAGGAGAAGTCCAAGAAGGCCAAGGCCTATGATTCGCAGACGGTCGAGGTAGCAGGCATTACCTATGAGTCTGTGGCTCACGGTACGTTCTATCGCGGCGATGCCAAGCTGCAGGACGGCTTTTACCTGCACATCAAGATCACCAACAACAACACAAAGAACAGGACGTTCAGTTCCTTTAACGTGCATGCTGCCCAGGGTGATCTTGAGGCAGGCGACCCGTTGTTTACTTCCGGCAAGGCGGCCGTGCTCGACTACGTTGCAAGCGAGGCTCCCGATGAGCTGCACGAGGGCATCGACCTTTCCGAGAGGCCAGATATCGGCCCGGGCGAGACCGTTGAGTACGTGTATTTCTGGGCGCCCAAGACGGCGTACTACGGGCCCATCACTGTCGAGTTCGTAGACGCTTATGCCCCCGCCAAGAATCATGAGGCCATGCACTTTGACACCACGGGATGCGAGACCAAGGAGTTCAAGGCGGCCGGCGGTGTGGCCGATTCTGGTGACGCGGCCAATATGACCGGCATCGATTGCGCATCGTACAGTATCGAGGCCGCCGATGGGTACACGCTGGATTCGTCCAACGAAGAGCACGAAAAGGCAGACTTCTTCCACGACGAGACTGGAGGACGCCTGAACATCAGCATCTTCCCGCGCTCGCCGGAGGAAGAGGTTGCAAGCCTAGAGCAGATCTACGAAGGCAAGGAGACAACAACCGACCAGGTCGAGTACAACGGCATAACGTGGCTGCGCTTTACCGGTCCCGACAACGGCCATACACTGTTTGCGACGGCTCCCGCAACGGGTGAAACCGTCCGCGTGTCGATCGGCTGGAAGATCGACTGGGATGCTGCCGTGCCCATGATGGAGGCGCTGAAGCTCAAGTAACGCCGCGAGTCTCACGTCAGGCGACTCAGGGCTGGCTCCGAGTTATCAGGGCCAGCCCTTTTGGTGTTCGATGAGCCGAGTCGGCGTCTCTCGCAAAGGTAACTGGGAGCTAGCGAGGCGTATCCGAATTGACCTCATCGGCGGTGTCGTTTTCGAGCGCCGTGCGGCGGGCGCTGTAGGCGACAAGGCCGGCGCCAGCTGCGGCGAGTGCTGCTGCGGCTGCCGTAAGGGGAGCGTTGACATCGCCCGTGCCCGCAAGCGCGCCCGCTTTTCCGGAGCGCTTGTTAGTGCCGTGGTCCTTGCCACTGCTGGAGCTGCTTCCGCCGGAGCCGCCGCCCTTGTCAGTACCGCCGCCACTCGTGCCGCCATCGCCGTCGACCGTCATCGGGGCGTCGTGAAGTTCCGTCGTATCCGCGTTGTCGCATACGCCGACCTGAACTTCTGAGCGTTCGCATGCCGCGTCGGGCACATGAAGCTCGTGCAGCACGGCACCCAGCGCCGAGTTTGCGCCCGGTCGAATTTCCTCGAGCGTTACGGGATCGAGCGCCACCAGATTACGCGCCTTCGCATATAGCGTTACGCGTTTGCCCACCTCGTCGCTCCAACTCTCGGGGATGGCGAAGCTCATGCGGAACTGTGCCGTGCAACCCGGTGCCAGCACGGCGTTGCCACTGTCGGCTACCAGCGGGTGCGTTGCAAAATGTGCGCCCAGCGTCTCGAGCGTGTACTTCACGTGTGTCATGTCGTTGGCCGAAGCGTCCTCGGCAAGCTCTGGATCGTAGATCGATGCCATGCGTGCGTTCACTCCGAACCCGATGGATGCGCTGGAGAACGGCTGACTGGAGCCCTCTCGGTACAGATCGATCGTGCCGGCGGTCAGCAAGGTGTTGCCGTCGTTTCGCACCGTGACCATGAAGGATTCGCCTGCTGCTCCGGGCACCACCGCGCCCGAGGTAGCGACTGCGCCCGTCGGAGTGGCACACGCCACCAAGGGCACTTCGATGCCGTGTAGTTCTGCCTCGCTCTTCTCCGCGCTCACAAT
This sequence comes from Collinsella sp., assembly GCA_018378775.1. Classification (GTDB taxonomy): domain Bacteria; phylum Actinomycetota; class Coriobacteriia; order Coriobacteriales; family Coriobacteriaceae; genus Collinsella. The sequence goes on from JAGZWV010000003.1 coordinate 3,284, forward strand.
GTGCGTTGCGAGCGCGGAGAGCATGCTCCCCGACGTCAAAAATGTCGTTATCTGATCGACGGGATGGTCCAGCTCGCACATCACGAACGGCTCCGTGAACAGATCGCCTGCCAAGGTGCTGGCGAAGATGCGGAAGTGCTTGCCCATCACTGCTACCGGGTTGCCTTCTTCGTCGTAGGTTTGTCCCACCTTGCCATCGGTGTTCTCTACATAGAGCACGCACCTGCCGTTGTTGCTTACGCTGAACGATGCCGGGCCGCAGCCTGCGGCACCCACGGGCTGCGTTGCAAATACCGGTGCGCCTCGCGTCCAAGTAATATGCTGCAGTTGCTCGTTGACGGTAGCCAAAAAGCCCGTGTGCTGCGGCCACGGCACCGCGTGGGGTACTGTGGCATCTGGCGACATAACGCCCCAGCCCGCAATGGACTGGCCGATCACGGCGTACGATGCACAGCCACAACCGCCTGCGGTCTCGTATGCAACGGGCACCACCATTTTGCCGTTGATATTCTCGGGCGCGCCGAGCTCGATGCTCGACGGTGCCTGCGGAAAGCGGAGAACTTGGCGGAACGTCAGGCTGTCGCCTGAAACGTCCGACCACAGGGTAAAGCACTCCAGCGCAACCTCGGCCTCGCTGCCGAGCGCCTTTTCTGTGGTGGTTCCGCGGCGGTGGAGGTAGGCGCCCGACAGGCGCCCGTTGACAAGTGTCTTGCCCACCGTGATGCGTGGGCACTGCAGGCAATGGTAGCCATCCTCCTGAAGGCGGCCGCGCGAGATGCTGCGCCACGACGTGTGCGATACCACGCGAACTCCGTCGTTGCTTATGCGCAGGCGCACAACGGACAGTATGCCGGCTGTGCTTGCTATATCGAAAAGGGTGTCGTCGCCGGCGGGGCGCTCGCCCGAGACCAGCAGCACGTAGGCGTCCTGGTTTCCTCTTCCGTCCGTATATTCCACTACGTCGAAGTCGTAATCGTATATGCTGTCGCGCTCCACGTCGCCCTCGCCAAACCCAAGGGGAAAGTCCACAGGCGTGGGAGCGGACCACGTTCCGTTTGCCTTTGTGTGTACCACCAGGCGCGAGCGACCATTGTCGCCGTAGCGCACCGAGGCGATACGGAACAGGCATTCTACGCCGGCAATCATTGCCAGCTTCATGTGGGCTTCGCTGAGCACGCCAGCAAACAGCACGTTGTCGCTCGAGGGCTTGATGCCGCCACGCTCGTCCTCCGACACGCCGGAAGAATCGGCGTTCGGGTCGGCAACGGTGTTCGTTGCCTGACCGATGTAGGTGTACTCATACATCGGCACGGCGTTTTCGTCGTTCTCTATCAGTGCATGGACGAAATGCTCGATCTGTCCCGTGTCGTCGCTTTCTGCATCCGCCTCGAGCTCAATGCGCGTGACCGCTTGATCCCAATCGCGCACGACAGGCGCGGTGTTTACGGCAGTGGCCTTAACCTCGGCGCGTGCGAGCAGTTCGGCGTTGGTGACGATGGTGGCCGATGCGATAAATTGCGGCACACCACACGCCTCGGCGTTGCCGGCCGAGCCGAAGCAGGCATCCAGCGTATAAGGCGTATCTCCATCCAATGCGAGCTCAGAGCGCTGGAGCACATACTGGTCGCCATTGTTCACCGACATATTCCACGAATCGATGAGTGTGGGCCACGACCCCGACCAAGCCTTGGTGGTCCACTTGAACATTACGAACTGGAGTATTACATCGACATCGACGTCTGCACCTACACGCAGTCGCGGAAGCTGGTGTCCATTTGCCTTTTCGTACCCAATGAACAGCGTGAGGGATGCGGCGCCGCGCACGGCAGACGAAGCGACGCCTGCAACGCCGGCGCCAAAGGTGACGGCAAGCCCGATCTGGATGGTGAACGAGCCCGACGTGTTTGAATAGTCGAGCGAAATGTTTTTAAAAAACGCCGCGCCGCTGCCGTGCGTGTGGGCACCCACGGCGAGCGCCAGTTTTGCCAGCACCCAGGGGTTGACGTTTAGGAAAAATGGCACCGGTCCTAGGGTAAACTGCTCGGTCCAATTGAGGTCGGTTCTTACCTGGAAGAGGGCCTTAATATTGCCGTATGCGGGGTCGTTGTTGTTACCCCAGGTTTTGCCCACCCAATCGTAGGCGAGCGAGCCGTACAGCTGTGTGGCGATATCCATCGTGAACAGCGGCGTGCAATGGTGGCGAAGGAGCTTGGTGTTTCTTGGATCGGTGCCCGAACCGGCACTCATCCTCTTGTACTGATTCCACTTCCCCTCCATCTCGTCGAGGTAGCGGTTTGCCTGCTTGGCGCCCGACTCGCGCGGCGATTTCTTCCAGTATTCCGGATCAGGGTTGCCCGAATCGTTCATATAGCTAGCTGGTTTGTACCCTCCGCCAAACAGCACGTATCCAGCAAACGAGAAATCGAACAGAATGGGAAATGTGGGCATCCAGCACGTGAACTTATTGCCGCCGATACCGGGAAACGCCGCGGGGAAATCAAACGGAGTGATCTCTTGGTCCATGGTGGTGGGAATGATGGTGGTCGAGCCCGATTCCGCCTTTGCGGCCGGCGCGGTGACAACGGCCATAGGGGATGAGAGCGTGTAGGTTTTGCCCTGGTAGTCGAGCATAAAGCGCAGCTTGCACCCTTCCTCCAGAAGGCCCGAAGCAGCATCGAGGAACGTGTCTTCGAGCGTGAACGTCGCCAGATTATCCGCGCCCGATGCGCTGGCCTTGATCTGGCCGATCTGCGTGACGGTTTCGGTTGAGCTGCCCGCAGAGGGCATCACTTTATTGATATGCAACGTTGCCTGCCCGCCCTGCGGCAGATGAGCCTGCACGGTAAAAGCGTGCGTGTCGGGCTGGTCGTTTGCTGCTTCGTCCGCTGGCATTGCCATAAACGTGGCGTCGGCGTACTGGATGTCCCATTCGTCGAACGTGAGCTGTCGAAAGTACGGCTCGCCATCGGAGAGCGGACGTGTGGGTGCGGTAATAGCGGTGCCGCCCTGGATACGCGCAAGGGGAATCTCGACATCGCGGTAGCCTGCCATGCTAATGGAGATGCCGCCGTTAAAGTCGTACGCGTCGAGAAGCGTTGCCTCGTCCACGTAGCCTTCTGAAAGAGGGGCGACCTCAAAGATGGCCGTGCCTTCGTCATCGGTCGTGGCGGTGAGCTGCTTGCCTGCGGCATAGCGCGATATGAGCGTGACCTGGGCACCCGTGATGGGCGTATTCTTGTTGGCGACGTCGACCACGACCACACCGAACATGGTGCGCGAGAGAACGAGCACCCTGAAGGGGTCTTTTTCGTCGGCATGGGCTTCGGTGGGTGCGAACGGCAATATGAAGGCGTTTGCGCTTCCCGGCACGCGCGGCATCATAATGCTCGCTAACGAGGACGCTCCGGCGACAAGTAACGAACGGCGATCAAGCATCTTGGGCTCCCATCCCGCAAGTTTCGGTGGAAATAATCCAATTTTGCGAGAAGGCGCCCCGTGGCGGTAGTGCCGTTCAAGGGTCAAAATGTCCAAATTGATCGAGCGAAGCGCCGGGTTCCGGAACGCGTTCGATGCGCTTGGTAGTCCGGTCGCTAACGTAACATATGCGCGACCAGCTCGGCGCGTGTGCCGATGCCAAGCTTTGCGTATACGCCGGATAGGCGGTTTTTGACGGTGCCCGGCGATACTCCCATATGGCGTGCGATTTCGGCGTTGGTCCACCCACGACAGGCGAGCATGGCCATGGTGAATTCCGTGGTCGTTAGATCGTCGGCAACGTCCTCGCCCGAATCGGGGTTGTGGATGCGCCGCCAGCCGTAGCTGAAGCGGTACGTGATCTCGATGATGCGCGCGAAGTCGTCAGGGTATTGCGTTTTTAGGCATGCCTCGATAAGCCCCTGTAAAAGGCCGTGATGCTCGCCAATGAGCTCAATAAGGCCGTCGGGGCGCGCAATGTTCCAAGCAACTCCGAAGTGCGTTTTTGCGGCGTCGATGTCCTTGAGGCTCATGCATGCCATGGAAGCTGCCAAGTGCAGGAACAGCTCCGAGATGGGATAACTTCCCTGTTTCATGATCAGGGCGTTTTCCGCCATGCCCAGGCTGCGGCCATATTCGCCGCGCAGGTACAGGGCATGCGCCATCACGTAGCTGGCGAACAGGCGCAGACCTTCGGGCAGATGCGCCGCAAGCGGATAAAACTCTTCGGCGGAATACGGGGAAGGCAAGTGCAGCAGGACGCTCGCGGCCGAGGCGAACAGGATATGTGTGGCGTGGACGGCGGGCGACTCCTCGTCAGCCGGCGTATCGAGGATGCCAGCAAGGCACCGGCGGGCGTCGGCGATACGGTTGAGCGACAGGCTGGCGTATCCGCAGATAAAGCATGCGGAATAGCACAGCGAGGGATCGGTGGCGTCAAGATAGGGGCGCGCCGTCTTGGCAGCGAGGGCGGCCTGTCCGCGAAAGTACAGCGCTTCTGCCGTGGCGATGGTGCGTGAATCGGGGTCGGAAATGCCTGCAACCGCAGCGTCAATCTGCCCCGGCACAAAGGCGGTGCACATCAACGGCATGGGAACGCATAGGTAGCCATCGCAGTCCATCTTCCATCTCCCAACAGCTGGCAACAATGCAGCAATTGTACTCCTGTTGCTCGGGACCCCTTTCGTTTTACTGTTCGGTTAACGCTGCGGATCGTTTTGGAAGGCTTACGAGCATGGTGGTCCCGTTCTCGGAACTTGTTTCGACCTCTACCGTGCCACCGTGAAGTGCTGCAATCTCCCAAACAAGCGCTAGCCCGAGTCCTGCGCCGCCGTATGCCCTGCTGCGGGATTTGTCTAGACGAAAGAACGGCTGGAAGATGCTCTCTCGGTACTGCTTGGGTATTCCCGGGCCCTCATCTTTGACTCGCAGGAGTACGTGGTTGTCGCTGTCGCTGATGGAGACGTTGACAGTCGAGCCGGGGCGGCTGTAACGGATGGCATTTTCGACCAAGTTAAACACCAGCCGATAGAGGAGCGTGTCGCTCCCGATTACTAAAGCGTTCCCAGCACAATTGAGGGCCATGCCCTTATTTTCGGCAAGTGGCGCAAGGTCGGTGAGGACCTCTTCGGACAAGGGACCAAGTTCCACATCGTCTTCGCAGGGAACGCTGCGGAGCTCACTCATCTCGAGCAACACCTTGGCCATTCGAGACATGCGCTCGGTTTGTTCTTGTAGCAGGCCGAGCAACTCGGCTGTTTCGGGTTGTAAGTTGGAGCGCTCGGAGACAAACAGTTCGATCTGTGCCTGCATAAGGGCGAGCGGGGTTCGCAGCTCGTGTGCGGCGTTGCCGGTAAATTGACGCTGTGCAGAGAATCCTTCGCCAAGACGGGCGATCATGTCGTTGAAAGAGGCGCTGCATCGTTGTAGCTCGGTGGGCACATCTTCACTGAGTCTGATTTCGTTTAGGTTGTCAGGCTGCACACGCTCAACCTGGGCTGCAAAAGCCCGTAGCGGTTTGAGTGCACGGCCGCTCACAAAGTATGCCAGCGCGCCGCCAAGGAGTGTGACTCCAGCCGTGATGTACCAGGTTGTCGTGCCAAAAGACTCTTGTGCGTCGTTTACGACGACCGTGACCTCGTCATCGAGGGCTGCTTGTGTTGGGTCAAACGCCTGGGGCGAATCCGCGCCGGTAGCGGTAAAGGCCGAGATGTCACTGCCGATGGCATCCATGTAGCGCATGCCCGTATAGCCGACCAGGCAGTTCGTCAACACGCACGCTGCGCACGTGAGCAGCGCCGTCATAATCGTTATGCGCCATTGCAGCGAAAGCCTTTTCATTCGCTATCCTCCATAACGTAGCCCTCTCCAATCCGATTGCGAATCGGGTCGTATCCCAAAGCGCTGCGTAGCTTTTTGCGGAGTGACGAGATGTGAACGCGGGTTGCGTTGCTAAAGCTGTTCACGCTGCTATCCCAAACGTGCTCGATAAGCTCCTCTTGACTTACCGGACGCCCCTGATTAAGCATCAGGTATTCCAAGATTCCCGTTTCCTTGCGCGTAAAAGATAAAGCCTCGCTGTCCACGGAAGCGATGCGCGCCTTGGTGTCAAAGCTGAGCTTTCCGCAGGTTAATACTATGTCGCTTTGTGCGAAGCGCCTGAGGGTAAGGCTGCGGATCCTTGCCGCGAGCTCGTCCAGATGAAACGGCTTGGTAAGGTAATCGTTGGCGCCGGCATCGAGTCCGGCGACTTTATCGGATACTTCGCCACGCGCGGACAGAATCAGTACCTTGGTCTCGCAGTCGGTTTTCCTAAGTTCCCTGAGCACGGTCATGCCGTCGATACGGGGAAGGTTTAGATCGAGTACCACGAGGTCAAAGGAATCAACGCCTAGTAGGTCGAGCGCCTCCTGCCCATCATGGCAGCAGTCGACGCTGTACGCCAAGTTTCGCAAACTGCGCGCGATTGCATCGCACAGTGCTCGCTCGTCTTCGACGATCAAAATACGCATAACAGTCTCCTTGCACATTCCAAATCGCGCTTAACACGGATTTTATAGTCGATATGGTCCAATGGTCGCGTAACGAAAGGAGTGGTCGAGTTGTTCAAAGCGGTAAAACCCATGGTACAGGTCGCTTTGTTGATCGTCGGAATTGCCATGGTGTGCTTTGGTGTTATGCGTGGCGAGGCGGATGCCGTGCTGGCCAAAGCGATTAGGCTGTGCTTGGAGTGTATCGGAATTGGATAAAAGAGAAAACACTGCGTCGCATGTTTTGGCCCGATTTCGCGGATTCATTCAGGCGGCGGCGACGCTGGTCACCAATATTCACCTGCCAAACTTTGCCAAAGGAAGCATCTATCAGGGCGCGGGAAAAACAGTCTGCGTACCTGGACTTAACTGCTATTCGTGCCCCGCGGCATCGGGTGCGTGCCCCATCGGGTCGTTCCAGTCGGTGGTAGGTTCATCCAAGTTCAACTTTTCTTACTATGTTACCGGTACGCTCATTTTGCTCGGCGTGCTGCTGGGACGCTTTGTATGCGGCTTTCTGTGCCCGTTTGGCTGGCTGCAGGAGCTGCCTCATAAGATTCCCGGAAAAAAGTTCTCCACGAAAAAGCTTAAGCCGCTCACGTACATCAAGTACGTCGTGCTGCTGTTTGCCGTGGTGCTGCTGCCCGTCTTGGTGGTTAACGACGTGGGCATGGGCGACCCATTCTTTTGCAAGTACATCTGTCCGCAGGGTGTGCTCGAGGGCGCCATTCCGCTGGCCATCGCCAATGCCGGCATTCGATCTGCGTTGGGACATCTCTTTACTTGGAAACTTGCCGTTCTCATTGCCGTGGTAGTGCTGAGCGTTTTGTTCTACCGCCCCTTCTGCAAATGGATTTGCCCGCTCGGCGCATTCTATGCGCTCATGAATAGGGTGTCCTTGTTGGGGATTCAGGTTGACGCGTGCAAATGTGTCTCGTGCGGCAAGTGCTCAAAGGTTTGTCAGATGGACGTTGATGTGGTCCGCGCGCCCAATCATGCCGAATGTATCCGGTGCGGAAAGTGCATCGGGGCCTGTCCTGTCGATGCCATCAGCTATCGCTATGGCCTGGATATGTCGGCGGAAAAGCTTCCCTTGACCGCCGATAAAAAGTAAACAAGCTTCGACAAAACGGAGGAATGACTATGAAGCTTTCTAAGATTGCGGCCCTGTTTATGGTGCCGGTATTGGCCTTGTGCCTTGTGGCATGTTCGGCGCCCGGTGGCAATGCGAGCGAATCTGCGAGCTCCGATCCTAAGATCGCAGAACTCACTGCGCAGAAGCCGGCCAATGCCGACGAGGCCGCCGAGTTGTATGCAAAACTCATGCAGAAGGAGAACGAGATCTTTTCGAGTGATAACGCGCTGTGGGAAAAGGTATTCAATGCGGCAAATAAAGACTCGACAATGATTGAGGACGGCAGCAATTACGGCGATTTCTTGCTCAAGACCATCGACGGCGCCAAGGATGAGTTTACGGCGGATGAGCTTAAGACGCTCAAGGCCGGTGCGCAGCAGATCAAGGAAATCGAGGACAAGCTCGAGAGCTTGGAGAAGGAGTTCCCCGGCTGTGGAAGCACGCCGAGCGCAGGCGAGAGCGTCGACGCTTCGACCGCTGGCATGACGGCTGGTGCCAATGCTTCGAGCGAGGCGACGAAGTTCCCCAGCTTTATGGGCAAGGACCTGGACGGCAACGACGTGAGCAGCGACGAGCTGTTCTCTAAGAACAAGGTTACCGTCATGAACTTCTGGTTCACCACTTGCAAGCCGTGCGTGGGTGAGTTGGGCGATCTTGAGAAACTGAATCAGGAGCTTGCCGAGAAGGGCGGCCAGGTCGTGGGCGTCAATTCCTTTACGCTCGATGGCAACAAGGGCGAGATTGCAGATGCCAAGGACGTGCTGAGCAAGAAGGGCGTGACATATAAGAACATCTGGTTCAAGTCGGATAGCGAGGCCGGTAAGTTTACGTCAAATTTGTTCTCGTTCCCGACAACGTATGTCATCGATCAGAATGGCAACATCGTAGGGGATCCAATCGTGGGAGCCATCAGCTCCGCCGAGCAGCGCGCAGCACTCGATAAGCTTATCGACCAGGCGATTGCGAATAGCGAGCAGTAGAAAACGCGTAAAGCATAGCGTGGATCGTGTGTCGCTGTGCAAAGTAGTCCGCTACCTTTCAAGATAAGCTCCACCATTTAGAGGTCCCACTTGGGGCCTCTTTTTTGGACGTCGTCCCGTTCGTTTTTTGATGCGGTTCCCTACATTCCTCACTGGTGTCGGTGAAAAATGGGAATAGAGTAGGACAAACGCGTCGAATACGAACGGCGGAGGAGAGCGGGCAGGGTGCCTGCGCAGGAGAGGTTGCCGTCCATGCTGGAGCTCAAAGGTATTTGCAAAAGATACGTTACGCAGTCGTTTACGCAGGTGGCGCTCGACAGCGTAAGCCTGTCTTTTCGCGATAACGAGTTCGTGGCCATTCTGGGTCCCTCGGGCTCGGGTAAAACCACGATGCTCAACGTTATCGGCGGACTCGATCATTTCGATTCTGGCGACCTGCTGATCGACGGTATTTCGACTAAGGATTTTCACGATCGCGATTGGGATGCCTACCGCAACAACCGCATCGGCTTTGTTTTCCAAAGCTATAACCTCATTCCGCATCAGACCATTTTGGAAAACGTGGAGTTGGCGCTTACGCTCACGGGCGTGGGGCATGCCGAGCGCCGCCAGCGTGCGCGCGAGGCGTTGGAGAAAGTCGGCCTGGGCGAGCACGTTAACAAGCGCCCGAGCCAGCTATCGGGCGGACAGATGCAGCGCGTGGCCATCGCCCGCGCCCTGATCAACGATCCCGAGATCGTGCTGGCAGACGAGCCGACCGGCGCTTTGGATTCAACGACATCCGTACAGGTCATGGATCTGCTCAAAGACGTGGCGCGCGACCGCCTGGTTATTATGGTCACGCACAATCCCGAGCTGGCGTACCAATACGCCACGCGCATCGTCAACCTGGCGGACGGCAAGATCACCGACGATTCCGACCCTTTCGATGTCGCTGACGCCACGCGCCGCGAGGCCAAGCCTACGCGCAAAACCTCGATGAGCTTTGTGACGGCGCTGGGGCTTTCTGCCCGCAACCTCATGACCAAGAAGGGTCGCACGGCCATGACTGCTTTTGCGGGCTCGATTGGCATTATCGGCATTGCGGCGATTCTGGCGCTGTCCAACGGCGTAAACGGCTACATCAAAAAGGTCGAGGAGGATACGCTTTCGAGCTACCCGCTCACCATTTCCAAGCAGGATTACGACCTGTCGTCCATGATGGGCGGGCAGGGGGCCACGGATGACGAGGCGTCCAACGGCGAGGATTCGTCCGACGACGGTACCGACGGCAAGGCTCAGGGAACCGATAAGATTCCCGTGGTCACGGCCGTAAAGGATATGTTTGCGAGCGTTAAGTCCAACGACATGACGAGCTTTAAGGCATGGCTCGATGCCGGTGGCGACGGCATCGACAAAGAGGTCAACGCTATTCAGTACGGCTATGGCGTAACGCCGGTTGTCTATCGCGCGGGCAAGGGAGACGAGAAGCCCGTGCGTCTGGTGCCCAATGCCATGACCGAGGCCATGAGCGGCGGCGCGAGCTCGGCAGCAACGGTGAGCATGGAGTCCATGGGAACCTCGGTCTTCAACGAAATGATTGACGACCAGAGCCTGCTCGACAGCCAATACGACGTCGTGGCGGGGCATTGGCCTACGTCTGCTAACGAAGCCGTGATGGTGCTTTCGAGTCGCGGCACGGTGGGCGACTACACGCTCTACAGCATCGGTGCGTTGGATATCAATGAACTCAACGATCTGGTTAACAGCGCCATGACGGCTGACGGTGGGGTCGAGACGCCCGAGACCGGCGCCGACTTTACCTACGACGATGCGCTGTCCACGACGTTTAAGGTGTTGTCGCCGGCCGATGCCTATCGCAAAAACGAAGAGACCGGCATGTGGACTGACATGTCTGGCGACGCCGATTTTATGACGGCCAAGGTTGCCAACGGTATTGACGTGCACATTGTGGGCGTGGTGCGACCCAACGAGACGGCCAACGCGAGCGCGTTGTCCCCGGGCATTGCCTACACGCATGCGCTGACTCGCCAGCTTATGGAGCGCGCCGCCGATTCGCAGATTGTGCAGGAGCAACTCGCCCACCCCGAGACGGATGTCTTTACGGGCAAGTCTTTCGATGAGCTGCAAGGCGAGGCCAAACAAGGCGTGGACCTGGGCAGCATGTTCAGTGTGGACGAGGCGGCGCTCAAGAGTGCGTTCTCGTTCGATACGTCTGCGCTCTCGGGTGCGGCTGGCGGCGGCATTGATCTAACGGGCGTCGATCTGTCGGGCCTGGATATTGATCTTTCGGGCGTTGGCAAGGACATCGACTTTGGTGACATCATGGCCAAAGCGCCGGCTCCAGATTTCTCGGGCATCTTTGACGGCCTGGAACTTACGCCCGAGCAAATGCAGCAGGTGGGAACGCTAGCCAACCAGCTGTTTGAGAGCTTTTTGCAGTCTGATCAGTTTAGGGCGCTGTCACCCGATGATCTTAAGGACGCGTCAAAGCTTGCTGCCGCATTCTCGGCGTATCTTGAGAGTGATACGGCAGCCCAGCAAATCCTGGCCCAGCTCAAAGCGCTCGGCGGCGATGCCCTGGCCGAGCGCCTGCAGCAGGCGATGACCGACTATGTGCAAAAGCAGCTGGCTCCGTATCTGCAGCAGGCTATGGATCAGGTGATGAAGTCGATCAGCGATCAGATTGCGGCGACGGTGTCAGCTCAGCTCAGGGCAGGCGCAGCAGGGCTCATGGGCCAGATGGCGACGCAGATGTCGTCGAGTTTTGCTAACCTGGCGAGCGCCATGCGCGTGGATGCGAGTGCCTTTGCTCATGCCATCCATTTCAACATGGACGCCGAGGACCTGAGCTCGCTCATGATGAGCTATGCGAAGGCGTCGAAGCTTACCTACGACAACAATCTGACCACGTTGGGTTATGCGGACGAGGCAGATCCCATCTCGGTCAAGATTTTCCCGCGCGACTTTGAGGCCAAGGAGCGCGTACTCGATCACATCGATGCGTACAACAAGCAGGTCAAAGCCGCTGGCCATGATGATCGGGCAATTTCGTACACCGACTACATGGGCATCATCATGGGTTCGGTGACCGACATCGTGAACACCATCAGCTTGGTGCTCATCGCATTCGTGAGTATCAGCCTGGTGGTGAGTTCCATCATGATCGGCATCATCACCTACATCAGCGTGCTGGAGCGCAAAAAGGAGATTGGCATCCTACGCGCGATCGGCGCGTCGAAGCGCAACGTGGCCAACGTATTCAATGCCGAGACCTTTATCGAGGGCCTCATCGCCGGCGTCTTTGCTATTGTCGTTGTGGTGGCCGTGAGCTTTCCGGTTAATACCTGGGCGCTTGCTGCCAAACAGGTCCCCAACCTGATGAGCCTGCCCGTGCAGGATGCGCTGGTGCTCATCGCGATTTCAGTGCTGCTGACGGTTGTCGCTGGCCTGCTGCCGGCCCGCAGTGCGTCCAGGAAAGATCCCGTGGAGGCCCTACGCTCCGAATAATGTGACAAAGGGACAGTCCCTTTGTCACATTGAGCGGCTTGTGAATTCGAGGTCTAATACTTTTCCGAGAAGTGAACGAGTCAAAATGGACCCCCGAAGCGTCGACACTTTTGAGATGCAATTTCCTGCGGTTTTGATTGTTGAATCCTGCGGTTTTGGCGCCAGAAAATGTCGATGCTTCGGGGGTCAAAAAAAGGTCGTTCACTTCTCGGAAAAGTATTAGACCTCGCTTTCGCAAGGGCCCAATTACCGTTCGGCACGTTAAGGCCCCCTCTCCCCGCTTAATGCTTGACGAAGAGTTCTCTGGTTTATATACCTATCGGTAGGCATATAGGATGTATTGCCGATAGAAATGGAGTAACCATGACTCTCACCACACCAGCCAAAAATGGTCGCCCCCGTGAAAGCGGCGCATTTGCTTGGATCGTCGTTATTGCGCTCGGCTTAATGTCCGCCGGAACAACTGGCACATATAGCATTATTGCCGGCTCATTCGTTGCTCCAGTATGTGAAGACCTGGGCTTTGACTACACTTCTTTTTCTTTTTATTTCACCGCGATCCTTCTTGGTCTTGCGCTTGGACTTCCACTTTTGAGTCGCTTCATTCCAAAAGTAATCGGCAAACCATGGCATATTAGCGTTGAACTCGTCCTTATTGCTGCTGGCGCCGCAATGGCGTTCTACACCGAGGTCTGGATGTTCATCGTCTCCGCCGCAGTGATCGGCGTCTGCTTTTCGTTCACAACGGGCGTCTGCATGTCTGACGTCATCGATCAATGGTTTAGGAAATCATCTGGTCTTGCCATCGGCCTCGCTTGGGGCGTCAATTCCCTTTGCACACTTCTGCTTAGCCCTGTCATTACGCTGGTCATTGAGCAGCAGGGCTGGCGCATGGGATTCATTGTACTTGCAGCCATTTCGGCAGCTATGATTTTGCCCACAAGCGCATTTATCATTCGCTTTCAACCATCCGATCGCAATATGCTTCCGTACGGAGAAATCGTCAACGAAGCCCGTGAAGGTCACGGTGTTGATGAGCAGGAAGACTCCCTTACCGGTATGATGCTCCGCGATGTTGTGAAAACTCCGTCGTTCATCCTCTGCGCCCTCCTACTTTGCGTGGCACAACTCACTTGTTGCATGAACCAACTGTTCCCAACCTATGCAAGTGAGGTCGGCTTCAATCCCATCGTAGGAAGCTTGATGGTTTCGGCAGCTTCGCTTTCCGATATCTTCCTAAATCCCTTTGTAGGTAAGACATGCGACAAGCTCGGCGCCATTAAAGCGACAGTCGCATGGACGGCGGTCAGCATTCTTTCATTTTTGCTTCTCATGGTTGGCGGAAGCAACGAGACCGTTTCCATCATCGCCGCCGGAGTAAATGATGTCATGTTTGCCATCGTTGGAACGGCAATGCCTATGCTGCTCCTCTCACTCTTTGGGTCGAAAGACTTCGGAAGAATCTATTCGGTTGTTTGCTCGGCAGGATATGTCGTTGGTGCGTTTGGCATGCCGGTCATGATGAAGGTTTATGGCATGGCAGGGTCATTCCAGGGAGTATTTATCTTCTGCATTGCCTGCAACCTTATGATTGCTGCGTTTGCTATCGTTTCCGGCTTTCTCAGTAAGGCTGCTGAAAAGTAATAAGCGCCGATTGCATCGGCATAGATTGCCACGAAGCAGGGGTCGACTCCAAGCCAGACTGGAGTCGACCCCTGTTTTCGTTTTAAAGGTTGCTCACAGGCACCATGGGTGTCAACATGCGTTTCAGCTTGGCTGGTCTATTTGAACATAAGCTCGACTATTCCCGCCCAAACCGCTTTTTCATCAATATCCTCACCTTGAGCAACCGTATTGCTCGCTCCCTCCAGAACGGTATAAAGAATTTGTACGTAGAGCATCACGTCGGCACTATCGGAAAACGCGCCAATCTCTACACCATGAAGAAGGATGTCTTTAAGCGCATCCATGGTTCGTTTGGTCGCCGTCGCTTGACGTTCCTGAACTGCAGGAATTCGATTTGCTTGAACGCTAACCTCGGCCAGCACGCGCCGGCGTTTTTCATCGCTTCGATAGCCACCTATAACTGAATTGCCGAGTTCGATAAGCGCGGCCTTGAACCCGTCCCTATCGACTATTAGCGAGTAGTCGCGCTGATAGTCAATGGTCGGAAACATGCTGTCCAAGAGCGTAGTGAAAATCTCCTCTTTAGAGGGAAAGTAGTAGTACACCGACGGCTTGGATATACCGACAAAGTCGCAAATCTTTCCGATAGACGCTTTGTCATAACCGACTTCTGCCACAAGATCGTACATTGCGTCCAATATTTTTTTTCTTGTGCTCACGCTGCATTTCTCCATTGCAAATCACTTCCGCACTACCAACATTATTAAGGATGGCAACGGAACATCAATTCGTGTCCAAACATGACCACTATATACGGTGAACGGTACGTATCAGTAGGCGAGCGGCAATTATTCAAAACTACCTACCGAACGGTAGGTATAGTAGTACTATAGCAGGTGAAACCCCGCTATTGTCGCGGCCGGACAGCATCGCGGGAAACCCGACGGAAGGACCAACCATGTACGAGAACTATCGTATGCCGGGCGAGTTCGAGAAGCGCTCCAACGTCTATGTGACATGGCTTCCCGATTACATCCGTGCAGAGGGCTACGATAACCGCCAGCCCTGCGTTGACGTGATCAAGGCTCTGCTCGAGTATGGCGACGTTACGGTCAACCTCAATTGCGGCACCCCCGGCTCCTATGAGGAAGCTTGCTCACGCCTGAAGGAGGAGGGGGTTGATCTTGATCGCATCGAGATCACGCAGTTCGAAGACTCCAACTTCTATGTCCGCGACAACGGCCCCAGCATCATGGTCGACGACAAAGGCCATTCTTATATGGTCAACCCCGCTTGGACCTATTATGGCGTGTGGGACAAGAACTCCCCGGAGTGCCAGTCCGCACGTAAGGCAGCCGTTCACATGGCGGTTGCGCTCGGTTGCTTCGATATCGTCAATTCCGAAATGGTTTCGGAGGGCGGCGATCGTGAGTTTGACGGTCACGGCACCCCGATCGCCATCGAGGACACGGAATGCCGTAAGCGCAATCCCGAGTTCACGAAAGATGAGGTAGAGGCCGAGTATAAGCGCATCTACAACCTCAACAAGGTTATCTGGCTTCCTCAGCCCATGCTTGAGGACGACGATTATCGACTGGGCATCCTCGACGAGAAGGAAGACGGAACCCCCGTCTTTGGCATGAGCTTTGCCGCTCACATCGATGAGATGTGCCGTTTTATCACTCCGAACAAGATTCTCCTTGCCGAGGTGTCCGACGAAGAGGCCGCTTCGAGTAAGGCGGGCGCCGAGTCGCGCCGCCGCATCGAGGCAGCTTATGAGATTCTGAGCAACGAGACGGACTGGGAGGGCAAGCCCTTCGAGATCGTCCGCATGCCCACTGCTGAGCCGATCGAGGTTGTCATCGCCCCCGGCGATGAGGACTACGAGCTGTATAAGGGCTTCATCGACGAAATGGGCGGCAAGTTCATGGATGGCACCCCTTGGCCCGAGGGCCCCGTTCACTTCTATGCCGCAGCGAGCTACTGCAACTTCCTCATCTGCAACGGCGTCGTTCTAGGCCAGCGTTATTACCACGAAGGCATGAGCCAAGTCGTGAAGGAGAAGGACGAGCAGGCCAAGGCGGTTCTTGAGAGCTGCTTCCCCGATCGCAAGGTCATCATGATCGACTCTCTTGCGCTTAACCTGTCCGGCGGCGGCGTGCACTGCTGGACCAAGGACGTGGCCGCCAGCTGCTAGCAAGTTCTCGAACTTGCGCTGCCTGATCCAAGTGCCACATTTACTGTCCCCGAGGGATATCCGTGTTTCACTCGGGGACGCATTCGCCATTTATTTATCGACCAATTGAAAGGAAAATAGGCATGAACAACAGCCTCCGCGGTCGCGACTACATCAACATCCATGATCTCTCCTCCGAGGATTTCCGCTATCTCATCGATCTTGCCTGGAACCGACCAACTCCCACATGGGTGACTGCGAGACCGTCAAGGATGCCATGCGCGTCTTTAACGGCATGTATGATCTCATCGTCTACCGCGCACAGAAGGACGAGCAGTTCCTCTATGACGTCGCCGACCTGGTTGACATCCCGGTCATCAATGCCCTTACTCTCGGCGATCACCCGACTCAGATGCTCGCTGACGCTCTTACGATGGAAGAGCAATGGGGCGGTCTGCGTACGAGCCGCGGCAAGAAGATGGCTTTCGTTGGCAACTGCGCCGGCGCCCCGGTGTGGTATGGCCGTCTGTGCGCTATGCTCGACATGGACTTCCTCGCCATCGGTCCCGACGACCTCCGTCATCAGATGTGCAAGGAAATGGTCGAAGAGGTGGAGGCCTGCTACGCCAAGTACGCTCCCAATAGGACCTTTACCATCACCTCTGACCTCGATGCCTTGGATGGCGTTGACGTTATCGTTACCGAGGAGTGGCGCTACATCAACCCCGAGTGCGGCGAAGAGGTTCTGGATCCCGACGACTACAACTCCTGGCTGGGCGATGCCGAGTCTCTGTACCCCTATCGCGTCACCAGCGAGCTGTGCAAGCGCACCAACAATCCCGACATCTTCTGCATGCATGAGCTTCCTTCTGTCCACAACGCAGATCACCGTGTTGGCAAGATGCTCCTCGACCAGTGCAAGAACGACCTCCATCGCGAGATCATCACCGAGGGTTTCGAGATTGCCGACGAGTGCTTTGAGGCCAACGCTTCGGTCATCTTCCGTGAGGCAGAGAACCGTCAGCACACTATCAAGGCCGTTATGTGTGCCCTTCTAGGTCTCTAGGAGTTGTATCAATGGAAAATGCAAAGTTAAAGAGCAGCAAGGTCTACGCATGGGTTCTCGTAATCGCGCTTGGCCTCATGTCTGCTGGTACGACTGGATCCTATAGCGTAATCGCCGGCTCCTTCGTCGCACCCGTGTGCGAGGAGTTCGGGTTTGACTATTCAATCTTCTCGTATTACTTCACCGCAACGCTCATTGGTCTTGCGGCGGCTCTTCCGTTTGTCGGAAAACTCATCCCCAAGGTCGTTGGCAAGGTTTGGCTCCCCGTCGTCGAGCTTATTTTGCTCGCTGCCGGCGCAGGCATGGCCTTCTACACCGAAGTCTGGATGTTCATCGCCGCTGGCGCCCTGATTGGCGTTTGCTTCGCCTTCACCACCGGCGTCGCCATGTCCGACGTTATTGACCAGTGGTTCAAAAAATCTGGTGGCCTGGCAATTGGTCTCGCTTGGGCAGTGAACTCGATTTACATGCTCATCATGAGTCCCGTCATCACCTCTGTCATCGAGGCCGCTGGCTGGAGGACTGGTTATCTGGTGCTCGCTGGCGTCTCCGCCGTGCTCATTCTCCCCGCTTCCGTCCTGATTATCCGCTATAAGCCTCAGGACAAGGGCATGATGCCCTATGGCTACGTCGAGGGCGAGACGGTCACCGAGACCGAGGAGACGACCGAGGATAGCACGCGTGGCGTTAGCTATGCACGCGCCATTAAGTCGCCTGCCTTCTTCTTCTGCATCGGCTTCCTCTGCCTCGTTCAGCTCACTTGCTGCATGAACCAGCTCTTCCCGACGTATGCTTCCGAGGTTGGTTTTAGCCCCATGGTGGGCGGCTTCATGGTATCCGCTGCATCGCTCTTCGATCTGTTCCTCAATCCGATCGTCGGCACCACTTGCGATAAGTTCGGCAGCACGAAGGCCATTCTGGGCTGGCTCGCTGTCTCCATCCTCTCCTTTGTCATGCTCATGATGAGCAGCGGCAACTCGACGCTCAGCATCCTCGCAGCAGGCGTGAACGACGTAATGTACGTTATCGCTGGCACTGCCCTGACCGTTTTGGTTATGGATGTCTTTGGCTCCCGCGATTTCGGTCGCATCTTCGCGCTGATCTGCTCTGTGGGCTATATCGTCGGCGCCTTTGGCATGCCCGTTATGATGAAGGTCTATGAGCTTGTCGGCTCCTTCCAGGGCGTCTTCATCTTCTGCATCGCATGCAACGTTATTATCGGCCTGTTCTTGCTGCTGGCAAAAAAGACTGGTAAGAACCTCTCCTGGGACGAATAGTTCGATTCGTCATAGACATACGCTGTAGGGCTTAACCTGCAGCCGCTTTGGGGCATCGACTAACATCGGTGCCCTTTTTCATCGAATGTGACAAAGGGACAGCCCCTTTGTCACATTGAGTGGCTTGTAAATCGGGGTCTAATACTTTTCCAAGAAGTGAACGAGTAAAAACGGACCCCCGAAGCATCGACACTTTTGAGATGCAATTTCCTGCGGTTTTGTCAGCCAAATCCTGCGGTTTTGACGTCTGAAAATGTCGATGCTTCGGGGGTCCAAAAACGGTCGTTCACTTCTTGGAAAAGTATTAGACCTCGAGATATAGACGATGTTTGCGAGCGGCAATTAGAGCGTAAGCCTTCAGCTCTTCTTTGCAGAGAGCATGAGCCTAATTACCGGATGGGTGTACTCGTCGAACTCTTCTTTGGGCTCGGTGTCAAAGGTGTAGTACGACTTGATAGATTCGTCCTCCGTCTTGATGCTGATTTCTTCATATAGGGATCCGGCTAAAAATGCTTGTTTAAATTCATCCGACAGGCTGCATGGCGTGAGGAGGCCCGGTGTGGCAACGGAAATGTCCAACCCGTTGAGCGGGGCACAGAGCGTCGCGATGTCCTGCTCGGCGCGGGCGAGGTTGTCTGCAAGGCTTGCCTCGGGGTCGATCTGGCTGGTGTAATCGACGTCCGTGAGCATGCCGTCTGCATCGAA
Organism: Collinsella sp.; assembly: GCA_018378775.1. GTDB lineage: Bacteria > Actinomycetota > Coriobacteriia > Coriobacteriales > Coriobacteriaceae > Collinsella. The sequence continues at coordinate 22,262 of JAGZWV010000003.1, forward strand.
AGAAAGGTAGACATAGGCTGCTTGAGCGCCGAGGTCATTATCGCGCAGATAGCCGATAATGCGGTAGCCGTAGTCGTGATACGACTCATATGGGTTGTCTGCCGCGACGCGTTCGCACACGGGCTCCAAGGCATCTTGCGCGATGGCGAGCTGCTCGGCGGCTGTAGTCTTTCTCGCCTGAAGCTCGTTATTTCCCTGGACAAACTGCGGGATGTAGACGCCAATCAACACAATGGCGGGCACCACTGCGAGAGCTATGACCTGCTTCTTGACGCTTGGAATCGTCACGCCGTATGCGTTTGCCATGGCTTCGGCATTGCTCGAGGTCTCGGCTAGCACGTCTGCCGCGGTGGCAACTGCCCCTACGGCGCCGGCGACCTCCGCGGCGCCGCCCAGATTGCGCGCGAGATCGTTATCACTGTTCTTGAGCAGGCGGCCGGCAGCTTGCGTGGCGAGCACGCCGGCGACCTCCGCGGAGCGGTCTTTGTTGGTTTGGGCTACCGCAAGCCTGCTCTGCAGCTCCTTCCACTGTTTGCCCTGCATTCCAAAGCGCGGCGCAAGAGCGCAATAGCAAAAGACGACGAGTTCGATTACGGTGAGTGCGATGGCGGTATATATGCCCGCGGGTTGGAATTCCTTTTGGTGGAACGCGATATCGTTGATCATTTGGAGCGGCAGCATGAGCAGACATGCTACGAACGACATGACGAGTGCGGTCGCTGCGATCTTGGGGTATGTGCAGTACCGCTGGATGCGTTTCTTTTCTTGTTCGGTGAGCTGCTGCATGGGGGGCCTCGACTCTCATCATTTTTCGGGGGGCGATGCACACGCACTCTTGAGTATAGATGAGTGGGGGAGCTGCTGCGGGGCGGCCCTACTTGCTGTTCGTGGACACCGTTCACCTTCGTTGCACAGGGATGGTTGGAGGGCTGGTTGGCGTCAAGTAACTGCTTCCGCCTTGTGGGCCACCTCAAGGACAAGGCATAATGCATGTGACAAAGGGGAGTCCCTTTGCCGCATTGATCTGAGGGTAGATATTGATGATTCTATCGTTGGCCCCCATGGAGGGGATTACCGGGCATGTGTTCCGTTGCGTGCATGCGGAGTGCTTCGGCGCGCTCGATTGCTATTACACGCCGTTTTTGCCGCCGCCGCGGGTTGGCAACCGTTTTGGTGGCAAGGCGTTTAAAGAGGTCGACCCTGTCAATAACCAGGGGCTCAACGTAGTGCCTCAGTTGATGTCCAAGAACGCGGACGAGTTTGTGTGGGCGGCGCAGGTGCTCGCCGACATGGGCTATCGCGAGGTCAATCTCAACTTGGGTTGTCCTTCGGGAACGGTTGTCGCAAAGGGCAAGGGCTCGGGTTTCTTGCGTAATCTCGACGAGCTCGAGGTGTTCTTGAGCGATGTGTGCGAGCGGTCGCCGTTGCCGGTGTCGGTGAAAACCAGGCTGGGGTTGGAACGCGATGACGAGTATGAGCGTGTGCTCGATCTGTACTGCCGTATGCCGTTGGCAGAGCTGATCGTGCACCCGCGCGTGCAAAAGGACCGTTATACGGGTTCGCCGCGCAAGGAGTTTTACGGCGAGACGCTGGAACGTGCGCCGTTTCCGGTGGCATACAACGGCGACATTTTTGATCTTGAGGATATGGACGCGCTGGTGGAGGCCTATCCCGGCACGCGCCATGTGATGCTGGGGCGTGGCCTGCTTGCGAACCCCGCGCTGGCTCGCATGGTCAACGGCGGTCCTGCTGCCACGGCAGCCGAACTGCAGCGTTTCCACGACACGCTATTCGCGGCCTATGCAGAGGAGATTGGTGGCAACGCGGTCTTTCGCATGAAGGAGTGGTGGTTCTACGCCAAATGCGCCTTCGCCGACCCTGCCACCGTCCATAAGCTCGTGCGCAAGACCAAAAAGGTCGACGAATATCGCGCCGCCGTCGAGCGCGTCTTTCGCGAGCAGCCACTTGCACCCATAGCCCGCTTCCACGGCTAGTTAGTCGTTGGACATTCTTTAACGACCAGTTATTTAAGAACGTCTCCAATGACTACCCGTGCCGAACCCATACAAAAGCTGTACGCCAGCATCCAAGGATGTCGAAAAATGTCGACTTTGGATGCTGGCGTATATGTTTGGGTCGGCGGGGGAGTGGAGTCTAGGCAATCATTGCATCGAGCGTGATGAGTTCTCTGAGTCGCTCTGTGCGTGTTTGCCCATGGCGCTTTGCCTTCTCGTCAAACGCATCAAGAACCGACTCACCCACACGTGCCGATAAAACAACGCTTGGCTCATCGGAGATCGACGGCCTTCCCAGCTTGATGGTGCGGCCCTTCGGCCACTCATCTTTTTCGTATGCCTCCGCGACTTTCTCCAACTCTCCGGGGGCAAACCCCATCATCTTTTCGAGCTGCTTAGCGTCCATAGCGCCTCCTATCGATCGGCCCCGATTTCCCTGAGCACTTTGCGCGTAGGAGGGACAAGGGCATGGTAAATGATGTAACCATCTCGATTGGGGCAATATCGAGCGATGAGCTCCATGAGACGGTTTCTTCCATCAAGTCCAACGAGAACGTAATCGATACCTCCGTTTTCAAGATCACGCCTGAACCATGCAAAAGCGGAGTTCCAGGCACAGGTAATATCCGTCTCCGTCAGCCCGTGTTTGAGGGCGTGAGGGTGGATTGCGATGAGCTCCATAAGGGCCTCTCTTTTTGTATACAGTTTTGTAGACAAAAATGCAAGCAGTTAATAGGCTTAAGCGGCTTGTTTTGATTGGACTTCTCGATGTAAAACCGACACCGGGGGCTCCACCACTCCTTCGCTTTTTAGCTCGGTATGTGAACGTCCGTTGAACTCCCAGAGGGGAGCGTCTTCATAGATTATCGAGAGGAGCTTGGAGACCTCGGCTGTTTTATTGCGTTCGTAAAACTCGGGCCGTACGACAATCAATAAGAAAGCTGCGTCTTCGGTAATTTGCTGTGCTGTCGGCATACCGTTGAGTCCAACGGAACGCAAAAGCTTTGTCATGATGAAATCGAACTCATCTTCTCTTGCATGGAGATCAGATGCCTTGAGCTCAGGGTCTCTCAGGACGTACTGCTTGAGTCGTTCGACAGATCGACTGCACTTTATATGCCCGCAGATGACTTCGTCATAGCTGAGCCTTTTGATTGGAAGACGTTCGTGACCGGCGAAGATGGCTGCTGCTCTGATGCCAACGCGCCGTTCGCGCAGCGCGCGCATCTCACTGGTGTATTCGCTGCGCCGTTCATATTTTCGATAGGAGTATCCGTAGTCATCATAGTAATAAGGGGCTTCATCGACAGCATCATCGAGCTCAGGCGCTATGAGATAGAGTTTTCTATCTCTGGATATGATGCAGGGATTGTCGATTTGCCCTGATTCGTTCCTGATTTGCCAAATAGTCTCATTTATCTCAAATCTCGAGACTGGATTGGGGGCACAGGAGTTGTAGAGCTCAATAAGTTCATCGAGCGAAATGATCCCGCAGGCATCTGTGTAGGCGCGGGCGAAGCGCCGAACTTCTTGATTTGATTCAAGCGTACGGCGCTCCCAAGCATCCAAAACGTCCTGCGGGCTTCGATAGCGGGCATGACGATCAATGCGCAACGCGCTCCAACGGTTATCCGCGGCAACGTTCATCAGATCTAAGCGCAGATCTTTGTCGGCGATGTGAGCGAGCGACTGATAGTGTTCTAGATCAAGCTCCGGTCGAAAACCCATGTCTTCCGGAACAATTCGTGCGAGCTTTATGCAACGCTTGAGATAAGTCGGGCCTAGGCTTGGGCTAAAGTGCTGCTTGAGGTGGCAAGCGATGGGCGAGAGCAAGCCATTGAGATTGGAGATAGGGTATCCGGCAATCTCTTGCTCGAGACGGCGCCCGATGAGCAGAGCCCCTTCCGAAGAGGTCTCATGGTTGATACCTTTCTGACCAAGGTGTTTGGCCTCGACAATCCTGCTGATATCTGAGCAGGTGTTTGAAATAATGTCGGGTGAAAGGGTTGGAATCTTTTTAGCCATAGCGATGCACTCCTGTGTGACTCACGGATAACGGAAACGTTTGGTTGTGAGTGCCGTTCTTTGATGGCGGCGGCGAACAGGAGCGCAGCCTGTCTGAGATGGACGAGTGCAGTAACCACCGATCTTACTTACTGAGCTCGCTCCAGCGTGTCATTGGGGACCTCCACAGGAACTCTCGACCAGTCTCATGCCTTGGGATGAGTATAACACAGAGAGCAAACATATGTTCTATAAATTTGAGAAACTGAATCCCTACCTACTCATTTAAGTGCGTCCCCAATGAGCGGTTGTGAGGGACCCACGCAAAAAAAGCTGTACGCCAGCATCCAAAGATGTCGAAAATGGTCGACTTTGGATGCTGGCGTACATGTTTGGCTCGGCGGGGGATTAGTTATTGGGGACGTTCTTTAACGACTACTCATTTAAGTACGTCCCCAATGAGTGCTAGAGCAGGTTCTCGTATGGGGTGGGGCCTTGGACGGACGGGATGCGCGTGCTAGAGCAGGTTCTCTTGCGCCCACGCGATGATGTCGCTCGATTCGTAGAGTGGTTTGCCGTCGATGAACAGGCAGGGAACCTGGCGTTTTCCGCCGATGGCGATGAGTGTCTGTTCGGCATCGGAATCGGTCGAGATATTGCGCTCGGGAATGGTCACGCCGTTATCGGCCAAAAAGTGCTTGACCTTTATGCAATACGGGCAGCCGGTCATAACGTACAGCTCGAGCTCATGATCAGTAGCCATAGGTCTCCAATCGGTTGAGGTTTTGATTGAAATACCCAAAGCCGCCGCGGTCTATGCGCGCGTCAACGACGACTCGATGGCCTGTACCAGAAACGCCGTGGCTCCGGTGCCGCAGGGCTTGTCGTAGTAGTCGATAAAGCGCTGATCGGCAAGATAGCCGTGGGCGAGGCCCAGGTGTGCTTCGTCCTGGGGTTCGCGTCCCCAGTTGAGACCAATCCAACGACGATGTATCGCGACAAGCTTGCGAGCCTCGCTTCCATCCGCATCGCCGTCGCCCATGGCAATCGAGAGCTGACCCAGAATAGCGCGTTCAAGTTCCTTCATGTCGTTCCATGTCTGAGGATCCATGTCCAGTAACGTTTCGTTTGCTGCATCGATAGCCTCATCGCCATAGCGCGCCCGCGCCTCGGCACCGTAGCGCTCCTCGTTTTCCTGCACGGTGCGCCAGCGCTCCAGTTGCGGCAGGACGGCACCCATGAGCGAGACGGCTTCGTCGAGCGACATGCCGGTGTTTTGCGCCAGCCGCGGGGCGCAATCTTCAATCATCGCCTCCATGGTGGTGTCGTAGGTGTACTTGCCGTGGTCGTAGCACCACTTGCAGTAATGGTCGGTCGTGGCGCCCGTGGCGTCGGTGCCGCAGTCGTCGGGCGTGAGTATCATGCCGCAGCTCTGGCAATAATGCTCGGGCATTTCGAGCAGGTGGGGCAGCGGCTCTCCAGTTACGGCGGCAATGAGCTTCATCATGTCGATACCCGGGGTGACTTCGCCGCGCTCCCAACGGCTGACGGCTTGGCGTGTGACGAAGAGCTTGGCGGCGAGCTGCTCCTGGGTAAGGTGATGGGCGCGACGGATGGCAATGAGCTTTTCTGCAAAGGCCATAGCGGCTCCTTTCTGCTGGTTGATGGCTTAAGCATATGCGGCCGCAGGTGCCCTTCCAAGCAACCGTTGGTTGCACGACGGGGACCGCGGCGAAGAATTGCGCGCAACGCCCCACACCTCCATGCCGTACAATGACCGGCATGGAACCTATCGCACACATACATACCGACCTGCCGCAGAAGTTCGGCATTCCGCGCAACAGCTTTTTGGCGCCTCATCTGCAGGGACACATCGTCTTTGAGCCGGAATTTGCCTCCAATGCAGCGGTTGAGGGCCTGGACTCCTTCTCTCACCTATGGCTGTTGTGGCGCTTCGAAAATGGAACGCCCGGCGGCACGGCAAACGACATAGCTGCCGATGCCAAGTCGCAGGACAGGTCTGGCACCAACGTCAAGTGGTCGAAGACCGTGCGCCCGCCGCGTCTGGGCGGAGCCGAACGCGTGGGTGTCTTTGCCACGCGCAGTCCGTTTCGCCCTAATCCCATCGGGCTCACCTGCGTTAAGCTCGACCGCGTGGAGCTTAACGACGACGGCCCCATCATCCATGTGCTGGGGGCCGATCTGCGCGACGGCACGCCCATCTACGATATCAAGCCCTACATCCCGTTTGCGGACTGCCACCCGGATGCGACCGGCGGCTGGATTGAGGGTGCTCCGTGGCAAGAGCTCGATGTTGAGTTTCCACAAGCGCTGCAGGACATGGTCCCGCCCGCAAAGCTCCCCGGCTTGGTCGAGGTCCTTTGCCAAGATCCGCGCCGCGCGGGCAGCAAGCACGAGCCAAACCGCGTTTACCACTTAGCTTATGCTGGGCTCGACATATCTTTTACGGTCGATAAAACCCAGCTAACCGTAGTCGCCGTCAACGACGCGCAAGACTAACCAGCCATTCGTCTGAACCCGTCAAATTAAGCGCCAAACCCCATGTCAAAATCGCCCATACTGGTGGACAATAACGCCTACCAAAATAGTCCGCTTTGCATGGGAGCTCAGCATGAAATACGACTTTAGCTCGCTTATCGACCGCCACGGCATGGACTCCATCGCCGTTGACTCTTGGGGCGAGATCCCCGGTATGGCTCCGAACGCACCAGACGAGGGCTTCGACCGCATTCCCATGTGGGTGGCCGACATGAATTTTGCTACGGTGCCCACGGTTCAGGAGTACATCATCAAGCGCGCTCAGCACCCCATGTTTGGCTACTTCAATCCGCGTCCCGAGTACTTCGACCACATCATCGAATGGCAGAGCCGTCGCAACGGCGTTGAGGGCTTGGCGCCGGAGCATATCGGCTACGAAAACGGCGTGCTGGGCGGTGTCGTGTCGACGCTGCGCGCGTATGTCCAGCCAGGCGATGCGGTGCTGGTCCACAGCCCTACCTACATCGGCTTTACCAAGTCCATCGAAGCCGCGGGTTATCGTATTGTCCACAGCCCGCTTAAGCTCGACGACCAGGGCGTGTGGCGCATGGACTTTGAGGACATGGAGTGCAAACTCGCCCAAAACCACATTCATGCCGCGGTGTTCTGCTCGCCGCACAATCCCTGCGGCCGCGTATGGGAGCGCGACGAGATCGAGCGCGCCATGGACATCTATCGCCAGCACGATTGCGTGGTGATCTCGGACGAGATTTGGTCCGATATCATCCTGCCGGGACACAAGCATATCCCGACGCAGTCGGTGAGCGAGGATGCTCGCATGCGCACGGTCGCCCTCTATGCGCCGAGCAAGACGTTTAACCTGGCGGGTCTGGTCGGCAGCTACCACATCATCTACAACGAGACGCTGCGCGACCGCGTGTGCGCCGTGTCCAACAAGACTCACTACAACGAGATGAACGTCCTCTCCATGCATGCGCTTATCGGTGCCTACCAGCCGCAAGGCTACGAGTGGGTGGACGAGCTCAACGAGGTCATCAAGGGCAACGTCGACTATTTCTGCGATTACGTTGACGAGCATTTTAAGGGCGTGGCCTATTCGCGCCCGCAGGGCACCTATATGGTGTTCCTGGACTGCACCAAATGGTGCCGCGCACACGGTCGCGACATTCAGTGGCTGCTCGACGAGGGTGCGCGCGTGGGCGTAGGCTATCAGGACGGCCGCCCATTCCACGGCCCCTGTCACATTCGCGTGAACTTGGCGCTGCCGCTTTCGCGTGTAAAGGAGGCGTGCGACCGCCTGGATCGTTACGTTTTTAATGCATAGCAAACGTTCTCTGTGTATAGGGGCCTTTTGGTCAGATTGGCCAGAAGGCCCCACATGGTAAGGCGTTCGTAATCATTGGGCGGTTCTCGTATGCCGCCTGCTATTATTAGCCCATTGCTGCCAACAAACAGGACCGTCAGGAGCTTGATGAAAGGACCCCGCCGCCCGGTTGCCATAACGTTATTGCTTGCGCTCGCGATAGTGGGTGTATTTGGCGTGGCGATAACGGGTTGCTCTGGGTCGAGCAACGGCGCCTCGGCCTCTTCGGCAAAAAGCACGGCCTCGCAGGCAAAAGGCGATGACGATGGCCTCAAGACCCTCAACGTCGGCAGCGACCTTTACCCGCCGTTTGTGTATAGCGACGAATACGGCGAGACGGTCGGCCTGGATGTCGAGATTCTGACCGAAGCCCTGGCCCGCATTGGCTACAAGCCAAAATACCAGCTGATTGACTGGGAAAAGAAGAAAGATATGCTGGCGAGCGGCGAGCTCGACTGCGTTATGGGCAGCTTTAGCATGACGGGCCGCGAGGACGAGTATCGCTGGGCCGGCCCGTATCTTGCAAGTCGCCAAGTGGTCGCGGTCAATCCCGAGAGCGACATCTATACGCTTGCCGATCTGGAGGGCAAGGTCGTAGCGGTGCAGTCTACCACCAAACCCGAGACGATTCTGCTCAATCGACTGAACGAAAACGTCCCGCAGATTAAAGAACTGTATAGCTTTTCGGACCGTTCCTATCTAAACCCGGCGCTCGTCGAAGGTCTGGTCGATGCTATTGCCTCGCACGAGTCTTCGCTGCTCACGTACGAAAAAGACTACGGCGTAACATATCGCATCCTAAACGAACCGCTGCTGGAGGTTGGCCTGGGCACCGCCTTCGATATTAACGATACGCGCGGAATCGACGTCAAGCTCACGCGCGCTTACCAAGAGATGCTTGCCGACGGCACCATGGAGCGCCTGGTGTCCAAGTACTTTGACGACCCTTCACCATTCTTGAACGTGGAGGGGCTGTCATGATCGATATGCCTGATCACGTCGCAGAGGAGCAGGGCAATCGTGTGGCGTGGATGTGGCCGCTTATCGCCCTGCTGGGGATAGCACTTTCTGTTGCAGCCGGCATGGCAAGTTATGGTTACACGACCGTTCAGGCCGAGCAGCGCTTTTCCGACGTTGTCGACTACGTGGCAACGCAGAGCCTCTCCTACGATGCGTTCAACAGCGCCTATGCGACCAAAAATCTAATCCGCGTAATGGAGATTGCCGGCGAGGTGGCGCGCGATATGGAGCGCGACGGCTCAGCGGATGGTGTCACGCTGGAGCAATATACTGACCAGTTTAACGTGAGCGCGCTCATCGTGATGGACGCGTCGGGCAACCTGGTGGCAGAGGCTTCGACGGATGATGTGAACTACGAGTCACTCGCAACGTATCTCAAAGAAGCGCCCGTGCTGGAAGTGGCGAGCTATCCGCTCAAGTCCTATAGCGCTCGCATCACGCTTGCGGATGATTCGGTCGCGGACATTGGTTGCGTCGCCCGTCAGGATGGCGACGGTATCGTTGTCGCGGTGAGGCACCAGAGCGCTAAAGCGGTTGCGAGCAATACGCTCAAGCTGCAGAGCTTGCTCGATGGCTACGAGACCATCGACAGCGGCGATATCGTGATCGAAAACGACGGCAAGGTTGTTGCGACCAATGCCGTCGAGCCCACCGTGTTGGGCGTGTTTGAATTGCCTGCGACGGATGCCCTCATTGTTGACGGAATTAAGGAACGCTGCCTGGCCGGCGAGGTTCGACTGGTCAATGTCGACGGCGAGTGGTTTTTGGGCTCGTATGGTAAAGCGCGAAAGTTTTACGTGTATACCTATGCGCCGGCACAGCGCTACTTCGAGACTGTCGCCGCCGTTGTTGCCTGCGTGCTGGTGCTCTACGGCGGTGCCGTAACCGCTGTTGTGCTGATTCGTCGCCGCGCCGACCGCCGGCGCTTGACGGATCTGCTGCAGCAGGAGCGCGACTACGGCGACAAGCTGGCAAAGGCAGCGCGTGAGGCCTCGTCCGCTAACTCCGCAAAGACGGAGTTTTTGCGTCGCATGAGCCATGACCTGCGCACGCCCATCAACGGCATTCGCGGCATGGTCGAGGTGGGCGACGCCAATGCGGGCGATCTGCAAAAGCAGACCGAGTGTCGCTCAAAGATTTGGACGGCATCGGGGCTACTGCTCGACCTTGCCAATGAGGCGCTCGACATGAGTCGCCTGGAGAGCGGTCAGGTCGACCTGGAGCTCGTGCCCACAAACTTGGTGACCCTCAACCGCGAGGTGCAAGACATCCTGGAGCGTCAGGCAGATGAGCGTTTGGTAACCATCATCTGCGACCAGCAGGCCCTGGACCATCCCTATGCCCGAGTAAGTGTGACGCATCTTAAGCGTTTGCTGGTCAATATCGCCGGCAATGCCGTTAAGTACAACCGACAAGGCGGTTACGTTCGCCTGGTGTGCCGCGAGGTGGAGCCGGTGGACGGCGTCCCCGTCTATGAATACACGATTGCCGATAACGGCATCGGCATGAGCGAGGAGTTCCAGCAGCACCTCTACGAGCCGTTTAGCCGTGAGGAGCAGCAGGTGGAAGGCGCTTCGTCGGGAACCGGCCTGGGTGCCTCCATTGCGAAACAGCTGGTCGAGCTTATGGGCGGAACCATGAGCTTTACGAGCACCTTGGGACAGGGGACGACCTTTACCATTCGCCTGCCGCTTAAGAAGTGCAAGCGCTCCGAGATTCCCCAGGCCGTTCGCGTGGATGCGGGCGATGACGATGCGCTCCAAGGCCTGCACGTCTTGCTGGTCGAGGATAACGACCTGAATGCTGAGATCGCGCAGTTTACGCTCGATCGTGCCGGTGCCATCGTGACGCATGCCAAGGATGGTGAGACTGCCGTCGAGACGTTTGCCACGAGCGCGCCGTATGAGTACGACGTGGTGCTCATGGATATCATGATGCCCGGCATCGATGGCCTCGAGGCCACGCGCCAGATCCGAGTGCTCAATCGCGAGGACGCCGCGACCACGCCAATCATCGCCGTGAGCGCCAATGCCTTTGCGGACGATCGCAAGCTCTCGCGCGAGGCGGGCATGAACGCGCACCTGAGTAAACCCGTGAGTTCACAGGAGCTTGTTGAGGCCCTTGCCCACATCGCCGCCGACGCATCGTAAAGATACGCCCCGGTCCCAACGTCGGTTGGGACCGGGGCGTATTGCTATTTGCAAGAGCCTGCTTCGGGGTTTACTTTTCGTGAATCTGCTTGCCGCAGAGATGCTCAATCGTAATTTCGTACAGCTGAACGCCCTTGATGTCCTTGGCGATTTCTTCCTCGACCTCTTCGGCGGTGGGGTAGTACTTGAGCGCGAGCTCACGGACCTTGTCCTCGATAAATGCGGGGGTGTCATTCGCTAGGCGGCAACGGCCAAAGACAACGGTGCTCTGCACGTAGGGAGCCCAGTCGTCATCCTTGTACCAGTCGTTGCCGTAAACGGTAAAGCAGACCTTGTCATCGCGCTTGAGTGCGTCGACCTTGTGGCCAGCCTTGGCGCCATGGAAATAAATCTTGTCGCGCTCGGCGTCAAAGAAGTAGTTGACGGGGATGGCGTACGGGTAGCCATCGTCGCCGTTGACGGCAAAGACGCCGCGCTTGCAGGTGGCGAGCAGTTTGCGCGCTTCCTCGTCGGTGATGGCGCGTTTCTTTCGACGTAAGGGCCTAAACATCGTTGGCTTCCTTTCTGGTCGTGCGTGGTTGCTGCAAAAACTATAGCGAAACGGATCCGTTTTTCTTGATGCGGGCGAGTATGTTTTTGAGCTTGTTAAAGTCGAGCGGTTTGGACAGATGGGCGTTCATGCCGGCATCGTGTGCCGCCTTGGCGTCCTCGGCAAAGGCATTGGCGGTGAGCGCGATGATGGGGATATCGGCTGCATCGACCTTCTCGCTCAGACGAATCGTGCGGGTTGCCTCATAGCCGTCCATGCCCGGCATCATAATGTCCATCAGGATCGCATCGAAGCTGCCGGCGGGATGCGACAGGTACAGATCGACGACCTCGTTGCCGTTGGCGGCGCGGGTGACCACGACGCCCTCGGATTCTAGCAGCGTCTGGGCAATTTCGGCATTCAATTCGTTGTCTTCGGCGAGCAGCACGTTCATGTCGGCGAGCGAGCAGTCGGGCGCACTCTCAACCGTATTCGCCCGCGCCTGGGGATTCTCGTCGATATCGAGCGGAATCTCCACGTAGAACGAGGTGCCCACATGGAGTTCACTGGTGACTTCGATGGTGCCGCCCATCAGTTCAATAAGCGACTTGACGATTGGCATGCCCATGCCGGTTCCTTGGAACTTGCTGCGCGCATCGTCACCTTCTTGGGCAAACGGCTCATAGATATGCTTTAAAAACTTGGGAGTCATGCCAATGCCGGTATCCGAAACGCTAAAGCAAAAGAGCGCGCGCCCGTTATCGAGTGGCTTGGTCTTTGAACTAAAGGTGACGGAGCCGCCGTGCTTGTTGTACTTAATGCTGTTGTCTAACAGGTTGATCATGATCTGTCGGATATGGGTGGGACTGCCGATCATGTATGGCCCCGTGGCGTACGGCAGACTATTGTCCTGCATGGTGATGCCGTTACTGGACGCGCGGAGCTTGCACAGCACCAGTGTATCGTCACAGAGCTCTTTGAGGTTAAAAGGCGTATGCTCCAGTGTTAGCTTGCGGTCTTCGATTTTGCCCATCTCGAGGATGTTGTTGATCAGCGAGAGCAGGTGATTGGCGGCAACGCGCGCCTTGGCACGGCTCTCGCGGGCGACCTGGATATCGCCTTCCTTCAATTCCTCGATCTCGATAAGGCCCAGGATACCGTTGAGCGGCGTACGGATGTCGTGGCTCATACGCGTGAGGAATGCCGTCTTAGCGGCGTTGGCAGCATCGGCTTTTTTGCGCTCGGTTCGAGCGCGCACGAGTGCCCAGATGAGCAGGACGATGCCGACCGACAACATACCGATGAGGGTAGCGGCAATGGCGGTGCGGTTGCGAAAAAGGAATTGAAGCGTGTCTGATTCCTGGGTCGTGTACGACGTGGATGAGTAATTGCTTGCGGAGAGCGATTCTCCGGCATTGATGATGCCCTTGTTGATGATTCCCAGCAGCTCGGGCTTTCCGCGCGAAATCCAGCACGAGAGCTCACAGGTGTCAGGGAGCTCGACCGTCTCGTAGTCCTTGAGATCATGACGGTCGCCGATGGTTTTTAAGCGTGAGCTGGGAGCGACGATGCAGTGCGCCGTTCCCTTTCTGAGGGCGTCGAACGCTTCATCGTCGGATTGGTATTCGGTCACGGTCGCTGTGGGGAACAGGCTTTCAAGTGCATTTTTGTTGACAAACGATGATTTGGTACAGGCGATGTTCTGAAGGTCTTTGTTCAGGTCGCTGCCGGTGTGGATGGCGGTGAGGGATATGGTCCCCAACGATACCGACTGCACAACGCCTGATTGCTCGGCAAACCAGTAATCTCGGTATACCGGCAGCACAACGTCTATGCTTCCCTTTGACAGGGCCTTTGACATCATCTTGTAGCTATCAAAGGCGACGGTTTTGACCGTAATGCCAAATTTATCGTGCAACGTCGTCGCAAGCGATGCGAGCGAGCCTTCCATTTCGCCGTTTTCGTCTTCGTTGCAGTAGGGGAGTCTGCCCGTAATGTAGCCGAGCGTGATGGTGTTGTCATTTGTTTTGAGCCAGGAACGTTCGGGGCCGTTGAGCGATGATGAACCGCTGTTTTGGGCCGAGTAGTTAGATTTGACTTCGTCGATATAGCGTGGGTTGACGCGGGCGATTGCCGACATGGCGGCATTGATGTCGTCCATCAGGTCGGGGCGGCTTTTGGGGACGGCAAAAAAGTAGTCGCTCGAACCAATGTAGAACATGGGGGAGGCGCTGGGCGACGAGGTCGTGTCGTTCATGATGATGGCATCGACCTCGTTGTTTGCGAGCGCGTCAAAGAGGGCACCGCCAGTGTCGATTTCTTTATAGGTGCAGGTAATGCCTTCGTTGGCGAGCCACTGCTGGCCAACGAAGGTTTGCATAACGTCGGGGTTGCAGCCGATGGTAAGGCCTTGGAGCGCTCGGGGGTCGCCCTTGGCCAGATCGTCGCGATCGGGCTTGGCGTAGATGTAGTAGCGCTCGGTGCCCTCGGGGTTCGAGGAAAAGAGCAGCTTTTGGGCGCGTTCCTCGGAGTAGGAGATGTTAGGCATAAGGTCGATTTCGCCTGCCTCGAGCATGTCCATAAGCTCGGTGAAGGTGCCGGAGACGTATTCGTACCGCCAGTCGGGCGTGTAGTACGACAGGGTCTGGAGGTACTCGTAACCCCATCCCGAGAGACGCTCGCCGGGGGTGCCGTCCTGGAAGCCCTCGTTGTTGACGAGCCAGCCGACGCGGACCGTTTTGACCTGCTGATCGGAGTCGGCGGCAAAGGCAGGGGCGGGCGCGACGGCGCTCAGTACGGCGAGCGCGGTAAGCGCGGCGGCCAGGGTGCGACATATAACTGAACGAAGGACAGTGGCAGCTCTCACATGCAATCCTAACGAATCGAGACATTACCGCATAAGGATACCAGCTCAGCCTGCCCAGGCGGCAGCTGGTAGTCATTGGGGACGTTCTTAAACGACTAGTCATCGGGGACGTTCTTGTTTGACTAGTCATTTAAGAACGTCCCCGATGACTAGTTCCGTTTGCGGGGGAGGCGTGGGACAATACCGAGCGAACGTGATTGGTTGTCCGTGGAAAGGGTCGCGATGAAAAAGCTCAGGACGCTTGCTGACGTGTTACGCCAGGCGGGCTTCGTGCGCATTACGGAGCTATTCCTCGTCTTTTACTTGCTGTGCTCGACGGCCGTCTGGCTGTCCGAGCCCACGACCCTCACGTTTGGCGATGGCCTGTGGTTTAGCTTTGAGACGGTCTCGACCATCGGCTTTGGCGACATTCCGGCCGAGACAACGGTTGCCCGCGCCATTACCGTCATTCTGAGCGTCATCAGCATCTTCTACATCGCCATGCTCACGGGCGTGGCGGTGAACTACTGCAATACGCTAATCAAGATGCGTCAAAAGGACACCATGGCGCGCTTTATGGATGATCTGGAGCATTTGGAAGAGCTCGATCGCGACGAGCTTGCCGATCTTTCGCGTCGCGTGCGCGAATATCGCCGCCGCCAACGCTAGGACGGGCGCCGCGCGTCACGATGAGGGGGACTGAATATGAATATCACCGTGTATCTGGGTGCCAGTGCCGGCAATGACCCGGCGTTTCTGCCCGCGGTGCAGGAGCTGGGCAACTGGATTGGCGCCAACGGACACGCGCTGGTATACGGCGGGTCCAAATCGGGCCTGATGGGTGCGCTCGCCGATAGCGTGCTCGATGCTGGCGGACACGTGACGGGTGTGGAGCCGAGCTTTTTTATCGAGGCCGAGTTTCAACATGACGGTATCGACGACCTCATCGTGACGAGTGATATGGCGGAGCGCAAGGCCAAGATGATTGAGCTCGGCGATGCGTTCATCGCCTTTCCCGGTGGCACGGGCACGCTCGAGGAGATTGCCGAGGTCATGTCCGCGGTGTCATTGGGGCACCTGAGCGCTCCGTGCATCCTGTATAACCTGGGCGGTTACTACAACGACCTCAAGGCGCTGCTCGGGCACATGATCGATAAGGGTTTATCGAGCCCGCAGCGCCAGCAAGGCATTTACTTTGCCGACGATTTGCGCGAGATTGCCTCGATTATCAACGGATAAGTCTTGAGCCTGTCCCACTATGACTCCCAATGGTGCCGTTTGCGGCGCAGACGGTTGGCTCGTTCGAGCAACGCTCGCTCTACAATAAAACATAACTATGTCGACTTTGACCGCGGGAGGACCCGATGGATAACCTTGCCAAACCCACAAACCGCGCGCTGTTTTTAGCTAGCGTTGCCGTGACCGGTGCGTTCGCAGGTGCCGCGGTCTGGCTGTTCTTTTTTGCGATGGAGCACGGTATCGACTATCTATGGACCGAGATTCCGTACGCGCTGGGCGTCGCTTCGCCCGAGCTTGCCAGCGGCCCGTTTGGCTTTTTGCCGTACCCGTTTTTTGTCTGCCTGCTGGGCGGCCTGTTAATCGGTCTGTACGAAAAGATGACAGGCACCAAGACCGATGACCTCAATCAGGTCATGGCCAAGGTCAAGCAAGACGGGCACTACCCGTACGACAACCTGGGCAAGCTTTCGCTCGCGGCGTTGCTGCCGCTGCTGTTTGGCGGAAGTATTGGACCGGAGGCCGGCCTGACCGGCGTTATCGCTGGTCTGTGCAGCTGGGTCGGCGACCGCATGCGTCGCTTTGGCGCCGAGTTTAGGGAGCTCACGCTGCTGGGCACCCAGGCCGCGCTGACGGCGCTCTTTACCGCGCCCGTCTTTGGTTTTGTGGCACCGCTTGCCGGTAGCGCCGACGGCGACGAGGGCTCTGCGTCCGGCGAGATCACCATCAAGCTGCCCAAGGCGCAAAAGACGGTGGTCTACGGTATTGCGATTGCCGGCGGTCTGGGTGCCTACCTGCTGCTTGGCCAGCTTGTGGGCGGCGGCATGGGCATGCCCAGGTTCGAGGCTGCCGTGGTGGGCAACTTGGAGCTTACCTGGCTCGTCCCTCTGTCGCTGATCGGAACAATCTGCGGCTGGCTGTACTTTGTCTCTGAGCACGCGAGCGAAGCGCTTGCCCATGCCATAGGGGAGCGTCCTGTCGTCAAGGCCATGCTAGCCGGTCTGGCGCTCGCCATCTGCGGCACGGTCCTGCCCTACACCATGTTTGCCGGCGAGACTCAGGCCGACGTGCTCATGGAAACCTACCTGACCATTCCCGCTGGCGTGCTTATCGCGACCGGTCTTGTTAAGGCCATGCTGACGCCCGCCCTCATCAACCTTGGTTGGCGCGGCGGCCACTTCTTCCCGGTTATCTTCTCAGGCGTAAGCTTGGGCTATGGCCTTGCCATCCTCACCGGCGCAGATCCGGTCTTTTGCGTCGCCGTCTGCACGGCATCGACGATGGGCGCGGTCATGCGTCAGCCGGTCATGGTCGTGGGCCTGCTGCTCATGTGCTTCCCACTCAAGGGTATCGTCTGCATGATCATCGCCGCCGTTATCGCCGCCGGCATTCCGCTGCCCAAGCCGCTGCGCAAGTAGCACGGCAGCGCGCGGTCAGTACAAACATCTCAAGTCCGGTGCGGGCGCTGTGTCACGGATTTGCGGGTGGACTGGATTTCGTTCGGTATCGGCGCTACTTCCAAATTGCAAGCGCGGCGGTGCCCAGTACGATGAGGGCGAGACCGATGGCGCTGCGTCGTGAGAGTTTTTCGTTGAATGCCAGGCGCGCAAATAGTACTGATACGACAATCGATAGTTTGTCGATCTGCACCACGACGCTCACCTGGCCTGTGGCGATGGCGTAGTAATAGAGCAGCCACGATGCTCCGGTCGCGATGCCCGATGTTGCGAGAAATGTGAGTTCGCGCCGGTCAGCGTGCGCGACCTGATCCAGTTTTCCCTTGGCTGCCACGATCGCCCATGCCATAACCAGTACCACGCAGGTGCGGATTGCCGTGGCCAGGTTTGACTCGACGCCTTCGATGCCAACCTTGGCAAGGATGGACGTGAGCGCCGCGAACACGGCGGCGCCGAGGGCGTAAGCGAGCCAGGTCCGGTCTTGCTGCTGCTCGGGTCCGGCAGACTGCTTCTTCTCGATCATTAAAAACGTGCCGAGGGTGATGACAGCGGTTCCCACGAGCTTAACCGCAAGGTTGCTCGTCTCGCCAAAAAGCACGATGGCGATCAGTGCGGCGAGTACGGTGCTCATCTTGTCGACCGGTACGACCTTATTGACGTCTCCGATGCCCAACGCCTTAAAGTAACAGATCCACGAAGCACCGGTAGCGAGTCCCGAGAGGACGAGAAAGAGCCAAGATCTGGGTTCGATGCTGCCGATGGTTCCAATGGATCCAGAAATGCCCGCCATTGCCCAGGCGAAAACGAGCACCACGCAGGTGCGAATGGCCGTCGCGATATCGGAGTCAGTCTGCTTGATGCCGCATTTGGCCAGGACAGATGTGACGCCGGCAAAGAAAGCTGACACAAATGCTGCTGCGACCCACGACACGGGTGAAATGCCTCCCCAAAGAACGACCGCGCCAGATTTACGGCGCTCGTCCGATGATACCGTCCCGCCATGAAGCTTTGATATCGCTGTGGTGAGACAGGGGCCATAGTTCGAGAGGGCATTTGGTTAAGGCTCGAATCGAAGGTGAATGGTTTTCCGCGAAGTGAACGAGTAAATCTGGACCCCTGGAACATGCGCACTTTTTTCGAACAAAACTGCAGGATTCTTAGACAAAACCGCAGGAATTGAGTCCTTAAAAATGTCGATGCTACAGGGCGCTGTTTTTACTCGTTCACTTCTCGGAAAAGTATTCACCTTCGATATGCTGACGGTGTCTTTTTGGTTGCCAAGAGCTAGACGGCCTGCTGTGAAGGGCGGTGGTGACGCTATGCCGCCTCGTTTCGTTGAAAAAATAAGCGGGGTACCACCTAAGCTTTTTTAGCCGTCGATTACAGATCGCGTGCTCGGTAAACCTTGGTGCTGACGGTGCAGCTGATTGCACATAGCGCGAGGGCAAGTGCGGCGATGCCCGCGCACAAGCAGCCGAGGACGGCAGGATCGGGATTCGCCCCAGCAATCGACATGAGCCAGTTGCTGATGGGGTTGGAGGAGCTCAGCGTGGCCATGGCAAGGCATCCGAGCAGGGCAAACAAGGCAACGGATAGGCGCAGCGCCTCCATGCGTCCAAATCGAAAGAACAACGGCTGTGCCAAAAACACCATCATGAGGGAGATGAGCATCGATGCTGCCGAGGCTATTGCAATCTCAAAGACGATCTGTCCCGTCAACGGAATACCCGCGCTGTTGAAGAGCGGGAAGGAGACGACGCTCAGAAGCGCGGCGGCGCACGCCATGACAGCCGAAAAGACAATGATGCTCAGGTAGCGTGCGCAGATGATGTCTTTACGAGAAAGAGGCAGCGTTGCGCGATAGCGCTCCCAACCGTTTTGATTGTCGAAACCGGCCAGTGAGTTCATGAATATGATGGGTGACATGGCACTGACGGCGCAGGCGCCGGCGCTCATACCGGAATCGCCATCCGACGCGTTGGCGAGCGTCAGCACGACGAAGATGAACAGGCCGACGCCTGCAATGCTCGGAATAAGCGAGCGAGCGATGGCGAGCTCGGACATAAAGGCGCGTTTCATTTCGAAGCCCCTTTCAGCGTGAGGCGCAGGTAGTCATCAATGGTTGCCCGATCGCAGGGAATCTCGGGGAAGGCCTCGAGCGTTTCGCAACGGTTGGGCACGAGCACGTCCACGCTATAGGCGTGGTGGACGGCACGGGCGCCTTCGACGCAAGCCATAAGCTCGGCGGCCTGTGCTTGGGTGCAGTGGGCGATGCCGGCGCGGTCGGTAATGTCCTCGCGCGGCAGGTCAAAAATAATCGAGCCATTATCGATGCAGATGACGCGATCAGCGGTGCGATCGAGGTCGGACGTAATGTGGCTCGAGAGTAACACGCTGTGCTGGCCGTCGGCGACAAAGGCAAGCAGCTCATCAAGCAGTTCCTCGCGTGCCATGGGATCGAGGCCCGCGGTGGCTTCGTCCAAAACGAGCAGTTTGGCCTTGTGGCTGAGCGCGCAGGCAAGCTGCAGCTTCATGCCCATGCCGCGGGAGAGGTCCTTGACCTTTGCCTTGGGATCGAGGCCAAATCGGTCGATGAGGCTGGAGAAGGTGTCGTGGCTCCAGGTGGGGTATGCCGGGCTTACGAGTGCCTCAACTTCGGTCACCTTGAGTGTGGAAGGGAAGGGGCATGTGTCCAGCACGAGGCCGACACGAGTGCGCAGGCAACGCTGCGTTTCATCGGGCGCGTCGGCGCCACAGTGCTGCCCAAACAGGTGCACTTCGCCGGCATCGAGCTTTATAAGCCCAAGCGCGGCGCGAATCGTCGTGGTTTTGCCGGCGCCGTTTGCGCCCACAAAGCCAACAATCTGGCCGGGCTCCACGGCGAGCGTGACATCGCGTAGTGAAAAGCGGTCGCTCACACGGCGTGAGATACCTTTGAGTTCTAGCAAGTTCTGCATGGTATAGCCTTTCTTGCAGATGACTACTGCATGGTTTCGGGGGCTACCAGGTCGAGCATCTCGTGCAGTTTGTCGCGCGTGACGCCCAGGGTTTCGGCTTGGCTCGCCGCTTTCGCAAGCAACTCTTCGATATGGCAGAGCTGACTTTCGCGTAAGAGTTCTTGGTTGCCCTCAGCGACAAAGCACCCCTTGCCCTGCACGGTGCAGATAAACCCGAGCTGCTCCAAGTCGGCGTAGGCGCGCTTGGTGGTGATAACGCTCACACTCAGGTCGCTGGCAAGCGCACGGATACTGGGGAGTTTGGCTCCCGCAGCGAGTGCGCCCGATAGGATCTGAGCTTTGACTTGCGAGGCTATCTGCTCGTAGATGGGCTTGTCGCTCGAATTGGATAGGATGATGTCCACAGCGGCTCCTTAGCTGTTGGGCTACACGTGTATATAACCGGTAAGCACAGTATATATACACTATGCACAGTTACGCAAGAGGTAAATAGGGATTGTCCGCTCGTTCATTCATCTCAATCTGTAACATCTGGAACCGATATGGACGGCTACCTGTTACAGATTGAGATTTTGCTGGCGGGCCCCACCTGGTTGTCTCAATCTGTAACAACTGGAGAAGATTTTGGCTGCTAGATGTTATAGATCGAGACATTGGCCGCCCGTCTATCCTTATATCTCAATCTGTAACAGATGGACCCGTTTTGAGTGGCTAGATGTTACAGATCGAGATCTTTCTGGGACGCCCACCTGTTTGTCTAAATCTGTAACAGGTAGAGGTTCAAAAACCGTCTAGATGTTACAGATCGAGACAAGCTGCTGCAGAGTGCCGCCGCCGATCGGCAACCAAAGCCCCAACTGATGAATTTGTCCTGATAGGCGCCCTAGAGCGAGATTTCGCGGCTACAATAGTGCGGTTACAACGACGTAATGCACTCAATGCAAGAAAGGATCCGCATGGCAAGCCTGTCGGATGAAATCTCGTCGCGCCGCACATTCGCGATCATCAGCCACCCGGACGCCGGTAAGACCACGCTTACCGAGAAGCTGCTGCTCTATACCGGCAGCATCCAGACCGCCGGCTCGGTCAAGGGCAAGAGCTCGGCCAAGCATGCCGTCTCGGACTGGATGGACATCGAGAAGGAGCGCGGTATTTCCGTTACCTCCTCGGTGCTGCAGTTCACTTACAACGGCGCCTGCGTCAACATCCTCGATACCCCCGGCCACCAGGACTTCTCGGAGGATACCTACCGTACCCTTATGGCCGCCGACGCCGCGGTCATGGTCATCGACGGCGCCAAGGGCGTCGAGGCCCAGACCAAAAAGCTCTTTAAGGTCTGCACGCTGCGTCACATTCCCATCTTCACCTTTGTGAACAAGCTCGACCACGAGGCTCGCGATCCGTTTGAGCTCATGGAAGAGATCGAGAATGTTCTGGGTATCAATACGTATCCCATGAACTGGCCGATCGGCAGCGGCCGCAACTTCCGCGGCGTGTTCGATCGTCAGACCCGTCGCGTTATCGCCTTTGAGGGCGACGGCCACGCCAACGCCACCAAGAAGGTCGCCGAGGTCGAGGCCGAGCTGGGCGATCCTTCCATGGATGAGCTCATCGGCGAAGAGAACCATAAGAACCTGGTGGACGACATCGAGCTGCTCGATGGCGCCGGCGACGAGCTCGACTTGGATGCCGTGGCCTGCGGCAAGCTGAGCCCGGCGTTCTTTGGCTCGGCGCTCACCAACTTTGGCGTGGAGCCCTTCCTCAAGGAGTTCCTGCGCCTGGCCCCGACGCCGCGCGCCTATACCGATACGCTCACCAGCGAACCGGTCGATCCCTGCCGCGACGACTTTAGTGGCTTTGTGTTTAAGATCCAGGCCAACATGGACAAGAACCACCGCGACCGCATCGCCTTTGTGCGCATTTGCTCGGGCAAGTTCGAGCGCGGCATGGATGCCTTCCACGTGCAGGGCAACCGCAAACTCAAGCTTGCCACGGGCACGTCGATGATGGCCGATGACCGCGCCATCGTGGACGAGGCGTACGCGGGCGATATCGTGGGCCTGTTCGATCCGGGTATCTTTAGCATCGGCGACACCGTGTGCTCCGGCAAGCGCCACGTGCAGTATCCGCAGATCCCGACGTTTGCCCCCGAGATGTTCGCTCGCATTACGCAGGTCGACACGCTCAAGCGCAAGCAGTTCGTCAAGGGTATGGAGGAGCTTGCCCAGGAGGGTGCCATCCAGATCTTCCGCGAGCTGGGTGCCGGCATGGAGAGCGTCATCGTGGGAGTGGTCGGCGTGCTGCAGTTTGAGGTACTCGAGCGCCGCCTCAAGGCCGAGTACCGTGTTGAGGTTCGTCGCCAGCCGCTGCCCTATACGGACATTCGCTGGATCCAGAACGACCCCGACACCATCGATATCCCGGGCCTTTCGCTCACGCGCGACACGCTGCGCGTCGAGGACATGCGCGGCGGCAAGCTGCTGCTGTTTACGAGTCCGTGGAACGTGGATTGGGCAACCGATCACAACCCCGATCTTATCCTGTCGGAGTTTGGCAACGTAGCGTTTTAGTGCGCCGGCGCGGTGGCCTGGCGGGGCTGCCGCGCCGTTTGCTTGCCTGATGCCGTGTGAGCGGCTATCATACCCACCGTCGTCTCAAGACCGGGGCGTCCGAGCAGTTCGGGTCCGATATCCTGCTCGTTAAACCTAAAACCAAAGGAGTACATAATGATCAAGAAGGTCATGGAGGACTATAAGGTCCTGTTGCGGAGCATTCCCGCGGCAACGGTTTCGCTGTTTTTCGTGAGTGTCATCATGATGAACCTGCTGGCCAACAAAGAGCTCATCAGCCTGCCGTATCTGGCACTCGATTGCGGCTTTGTGGTGAGCTGGGTTTCGTTTTTGTGCCAGGACATGATCTGCAAGCGCTTTGGCGCCAAGGCATCCATCAAAATCTCTATCCTCGCGCTGCTGGTCAACCTGGCCGTGAGCCTGTGCTTTTGGGCATGCTCGCTCACGCCCGGTATGTGGGGCGCCTACTACGACACGGGCATGATCGAGGTTAACACTGCCCTTAACGCCACCATCGGCGGCACCTGGTACGTGGTGCTGGGCTCTTCGCTGGCAATGCTCGTTTCTGCCGTGGTTAATTCCACGCTCAACCAGTCGCTCGGCCGTATGCTCAAAAAGAATAACTTTGCGAGCTTCGCCTTCCGCTCCTATGTGTCCACGGGTGTTGGCCAGTTTATCGACAACCTGGTCTTTGCCATTGTGGTGAGCCACACGTTCTTTGGTTGGACCTGGGTGCAGGTCCTTATGTGCTCGCTGACCGGCGCTGTTGCCGAGCTGCTGTGCGAGGTCTTCCTGAGCCCCGTGGGCTACAAGGTCGTGCGCGGCTGGGAGCGCGAGAATGTGGGCTCCGAGTACCTCGAGCGCCACGCAACCGCCTAAGGAGCAAGTATGCGGGTTTTGATCACGGGCGCTTCGGGCGGTATCGGAGCCGCGTGCGTGCAGCGCTTTTTGGACGAGGGCCACGAGGTCGTGGGCTTTGATCTGCTGCCGGCGGCGATCGAACACGAGCGCTACCGCCATCTGATTGTTGATGTCCGCGAGCCTAACTCGTTTCCAGGCGACCTTGAGCCTCAGGTGATCGTGAACGTTGCCGGTACGCAGGATTCGGCCGACGACATCGCCGCCAACCTGTATGGCACCATCAACGTGACCGAGCGCTACGCCTTTGCGGGGGAGGGGCTTGCCGCCAAGCCGGCGCCTGCTATCCAATCCGTGGTCAATGTGGGGTCGGCGAGCGGGCATACGGGATCGGAGTTTCCCGCCTATGCCGCCAGCAAGGGCGGCGTTATCGCCTATACCAAGAACCTTGCAAACCGCTTGGCACCGCAGGCCATCGCCAACAGTGTGGACCCGGGTGGCGTTGTCACGCCGCTCAACCGTTGTGTGATGGAAGACGAGCACCTGTGGAACCAGATTATGGAGCTCACGCCGCTTAAGCGCTGGGCCACTGCCCAAGAGATCGCCGAGTGGATCTACTTTGTGGGCGTGACCAACCGGTTTATGACCGGGCAGAGCCTGTTGATCGATGGCGGCGAGGCCGGCCGCACACAATTTATTTGGCCCGAATAGGAAACGCGCCCGATGGAAAGCCGTCGGGCGCGTTTTTGATGTATCGATTTTTAGCCGATGCAAGTCCAGTTGACGGGGGTCGAGCCGTGCTGTTCGAGTAGCCGATTGGCAGCGGAGAAGGGGCGCGATCCCATAAAGGCCGGGAGCTCCGCCGTGGCTCGGTTGGCCGAAAGCGGGGAGGGATGCGTGGACGCCAGGCAGAACTTACCGGTCGCTTCGCCAGCCCCGGTCGCGACGAGCTTGCCTTCGACCATCTGCTGGGCAAAGCGGCCCCATGCCAAAAAGACTATCGGTTGGGGCAACTGGCAGCAGCGTTCGATAACATAGTTGGTGAGCGTGCTCCAGCCCAGTTTGGCATGCGAGTTGGCGGCATGCTCGCGCACGGTGAGCGTAGTGTTGAGGAGCAGGACGCCCTGCAGCGCCCATGGGGTTAGGTCTCCCGTGGCGGGAATGGGGCAGCCCAGATCGGCTTTGAGTTCCTTGAAAATGTTGCGCAGGCTCGGCGGCAACTTGGTTTGCGTCGCGGGGACCGAGAACGACAGTCCCATTGCCTGGTTGGGTCCGTGATAGGGGTCTTGACCCAAGATGACAACCTTGACCTGGTCGGCCGGCGTGTAGGCGAGGGCATTGAGGATGTCGTCTTGTGCCGGGTAGATGGTCTGCTCGGCACGCAAAAGGGCGATGCGCTCGAGCAGCTGGTTCGTAGTGTCACGTACCGACTGCGGCGCATCGCCCAACCAAGTTGCTATGTTGCGGTCGCGGGTTACGGTGTCCATGGGGCTCCTTTATGGCAGATGCTCTGTTGGCATCTATTGTAAAGGCGCACCGGTTGCCTTTATGCCGCGGCTGCATAAGGAGTGGGGTCTACGAGACGTGCTCGGGCGCTCCTGCCATGCGAGCCTGTCCATGTGCGCGGAGGCGCGGAAGCTCGACGGTTGCCACCATGACGCCGGTGAGGATGAGAGCGGCGCCAAAGAAGGCGATGGGGCTCAGGACTTCGCCAACCAAGAAGAACGAGAAGACCGCGGAGCAAACCGGCTCCAGCGAGAAGGCAAAGCCCGTGGTCTCGGCGGGAACATGGGGCTGCACGATTGTTTGGGTAATGAAGCCGTAGGCAGAGCAGATGAGTGCGAGTGCGACGACAACGACGATCTCGCTCGGCGTGCCGGGAAGCGTGAAACCGCCAAAGGTGAATGCGGCGATACCCGAGAACAAGCCTCCGAAGCCCAACTGCCAAACGCCCAGAGCCAGCGGGTCGACATCTTCGACAAAGCGCTTCGCCACAATGATATGGCCGGCATAGACAAAAGCGGAGAGCAGCATGATGAGCGCGCCCGGGTTCAGGCTGGTAAAGTCGGCGCCCGAGAGCAGCAACATACCGCAGGTGACGATGGTAGTGCCGACGAGCACTTTGCGTTCGGGGGCGCGGCGCAGCAAGGCGGCGTTGGCAAACGGCACGATCACGACCGTCAGGCTCTGCAAAAAGCCGGCAGTGGAGGCAGAGGTGAGGCTGGAGCCCAGGCACATGCAGGTGAGTTCGGTTGCCATAATGGCGCCGATGATGGCGGCGCGGACCATAAGGTCGCGGTTAATGCGGAAAGCGCGCTTGTGGAAGAGCAATAGGCAGGCCACAAAGGCGATGATGCAGCGTAGCGCGACGATGCTCGTGGCGTTCATGCTGTCCATGCCGATCTTCATGAGGGGGTACGAAAAGCCCCATGCGACGGGAACGGAAAATGAGAGCGCGATTGCTTTTTTGCGATCCATGGGATTCCTTTTGTTACAGAACGGTTTCGTAAAAAGGATTCTGCTCCCAGATGTGGATGTAGTAAAGCGAATGTATCTTCAGTATGATTAAGAAACGCTAATGTTGACAGAGAAAAGCCTGGCAAAACGTTTTACGGCTACATCGATGTGGAGGCACGATGGCATCGCGGTACCAGATTGTTTGTATGGTGGTCGATCGCGGCAGTCTGAAACGTGCTGCGGACGAGCTGGGCTATACGCAAAGTGCGGTGAGCCAGGCCGTCAAGGCGCTCGAGCGCGAGCTGGGCACCACGATTATCGAGCGTGGCAAGCAGGGTGTGTCGCTTACGCGCGACGGCAAGCAGTACCTGCCGTATCTGCGCCAAATCGTAACTGCCGAGGCCGAGCTTGAGGGCAAGCGCCAGGAGCTGCTGGGCCTTTCGTCGACCGATATTCGTATCGCGACGTTTACCAACGTGAGTCGCACCGTGCTGCCGCGTGTGATCCGCGACTTTGGGGCGCTGCACCCGGGCGTGCGCTTTACCCTCAAGCAGGGCGATTACACGCGCAACGCCCAGTGGGTGCACGATGGCGTGGTTGATTTTTGTTTTACGGCACGCGGATTTACCACTGGGCTCGAGAAGCGCGTGGTCTATCACGACGAGTTGGTGGCACTGTTGCCTGTCGGGCATCCGCTGGCGGCAAAGGAAAAGATGACGCTCGCCGACCTGGCGTCCGAGCCGTTTGTGCTGCTGGATGAGGGCGAACAGAGCCTGGTGCTCGATGCATTCGCAACGCACGGGCTGTCGCCGCACGTGACGAGTGAGGTGACCGATGACTACACCATCATGGCGATGGTGGAGGAGGGCCTAGGCGTGAGCATGCTCTACAGTCGTACTGTGGAGGGCATGCGAGCCGATATTTGTGTGCGGCCCATCGTGCATGCCCCCTCGCGCGACGTGGTGGCTGCCTGGCGCAGCTGGGACACCATGCCCATCGCCACGAGGCGCTTTATCGACTATATGAGCTCACATATTGTCAATTAATGACTGGCGTGGCGTTGAGTGCGGTGTTTAGCGGGCTGTCGCTTTGGCTTGGGTGGCGCGATAGGTGCGTGCCGGGTGGCAGAGTAGTACCGCCACGACCATAAAGAACGCCGTGGTGCCCAGGCTGATGGGATAGACCATCATGATGTTCGCAAAGGTGCGGAAGTGCGGGAACACGCAGAACACCCAATAGAAGCGGATGCCACAGACGCAGATCATGGTGATGAGGGCGGGCGTGAGCGAGATACCAAAGCCGCGCAGGTAGCCTGACATGTTTTCGTAGAACATGCTAAAGGCGTACGCCGGGAAGATCGAGCACACGCGGATATAGCCGATCGAGACGATATTGGGATCGCTGTTGAACAGCGATAGGATCTCGCGCCCCAAGCCGACAATAACGATAATTGTGGTGAGCGCGACGATACCACCTTCGACCAGGCAGACCTTGAGCGTTTTGGTGCAGCGGTCGATCTGGCGGGCACCGTGGTTTTGTCCCACAAAGGTGGTGCAAGCCTGGCTAAAGCTGTTGAGCAGGTTGTAGCACACATACTCTAGACTCATGGCGGCGCTCGATGCCGCCATGACTTCGGTGCCCAGGCTGTTGATGGCAGACTGGATGATGATGTTGGCGACGGCAAAGACGGCGCTTTGGATGCCGGCGGGCAGGCCGATCTTGACGATGCGCTTGAGGGCGACGGGGTCGATAGCCAGGTCGCGTAGGGTGACGCGGACGACGGAGTCGGTCTTGAGCAGGCGGATAAAGAGTGTAGCGGCACTGACGGTGTAGGCGATGGCGGTGGCGATGGCGACGCCCGCGACGCCCCAGTGGAGTACGGGGACAAAGATGAGATCCAGACCAATGTTGAGGACGGTGGACACTGCAAGCGCCTGCAGCGGCATGCGGGTGATGCCGACGGAGCGGAAGATCGCGGCCTCAAAGTTGTAGAGCAAGATCGAGGGCATGCTCAGCAAAAAGACGCGCAGGTAGAGCGAAGCGAGCGGCATGGTCTCGGCGGGAACGTTGAGCGCGGCGAGCATGGGCTCGGCAAAGATCTCGCCCAGTGCGATGACGACAAAGCCCACGAGCGCCATTAAAATCGAGGTATGGACGGCGCGTTTGACCATGTTCTGATCGTTGCGGCCGATAGCGTTGGCGATGACCACGTTGGAGCCAAGCGACATGCCAATAAACAGGTTGAGCATAAGACTGGTAAGCGGAACATTGGAGCCAACTGCCGCCATGGCGAGGGTTCCCTGGTCGCCCGAGAAGTTACCGATGATGACCGTGGCGATGAGGTTCGACAGCTGCTCCAAGATGCTCGTGGCGGCCACGGGGAAGGCGAATAGGGGAATATTGCGCCACAGCGAGCCGGTGGTCATGTCAATGTGCTTAGATACGGTGTCAGCCATACGCTCTCAATCTCTAACATGCTATTTCGTGCTTATTTGCGCAGACGATGATACTCCTAATCGACTAGTCATTGGGGACGTTCTAAAACGATTAGTCATTCAAGAACGTCTCCAATGACTAGGTGGGGAAGGCGTGCGACAATGGTGGGCGTTGTGTAGTTCGCGCTAAGGAGTTGCCATGTTGTTGTGTCCTGTTTGCCATGAACCGTTGGTGGATGACGAACGTGGTGCTGCATGCGCGGGCGGACACCGGTTTGACCGTGCGCGCGAGGGCTATCTATATCTGCTGCGCTCGTCCAAGAGCGGCGACTCCATGGGCGATCCCAAGTCGCAGGCGCGCAGTCGTCGTGATTTTCTGAACCGTGGATACTACGCGCCGTTGCGCGATGCGATGGTTGAGCTGGTGCGCAAGCAGGTGTCTGGGCGTGCCACGTCTACGGATGGTTCCATGACGCTGCTCGATATTTGCTGCGGTGAGGGCTATTACACGAGTGCCCTGGGCGCGGTGCCGGGCGTGGACGCTTACGGGTTCGACTTGGGCAAAGAGATGGTGCGCCTGGCCGCCAAGCGCGGCGATGCGACCTACTTCGTGGCCAACATGAAGGACATCCCCGTGGCCGATGGCGCCTTCGATATGGTGACCGAACTCTTTGCTCCCTTTAACGAGCGCGAGTTTGCCCGCGTGCTGGCGCCAGAGGGTTCACTCTATACCGTGGTACCGGGTGCTCGTCATCTCTTTGGGCTCAAAGAGGTGCTCTACGACACGCCGTACCTTAACGATGAGAAGCTGCCGAAGACCACCGAGCTCGAGTTGGTCGGAACGCAGCGGGTATCTGCGAATATTACGCTTCAGACCCAGGCCGACATCGAGGCGGTGTTCCAGATGACGCCGTACTACTACCGCACACGCCCTGCCGATAAAGAGCGTCTGGCAAACCTCGATACTCTTCAGACCGACATCGACTACATCATCGCCGAATACCGCCACAGCTAACCTACCAAAAAGGGACAGGTTTATTTTGGTAGGTTTTATCTGGGCAAACGTAAAGGGCCGACCGCGGAGATGCGCGATCGGCCCTTTTTAGTTGCTTGGCTGCAGAGGTTATGAGAAGCGAGCGCTTACAGGCGGTCCTTGTTCTCGGCCTTAACGGCGTGTGCCTGCTGGACAAAGAACAGGTCGTACACCACGATGACAAAGGCGCCAAAGTTGATGGCGTCGCCGCCAAACGCGGGAAGCGTGGGCACCGCTTGGGCAAGCGTGGCGACCGCGGCAACAATACCGAGCTTAAACGCGCCGTCCACCTGCGAAGGCTTGTTGGCGCCCTTGACACCGGCGACGCCTGCAGCAAGGTCGACGAGACCCTTGGCGATAAGCACGACCGCTGCGAGCGTGGCGTACGAACCGTACGTGGAATCGAGACCGCCCGTGGCGATACCGACGCCGGCGGTGACGAGGCTGGCGATGCCCAAAACAAAGTAGATGAGAGCAAGGATTTTGAGAGTCTTGCGAGTGAAGCTCATGGCTGGTCCTTTCGATACGAGTACGCCAACTTGGCGCACCCAATGTACTGCACATATGGTGAAGCACATTGTAGTTCAACGGGGCGATGCATGCGTTTGAAAGCGTCTCTTGCCTGTGCGGTCCAACCTTTCAAAAAGGAAAGCTGGGCGTAAGCCAAATCGATGGCAGCGTATGCGCGGCGCTGCGATGATGGGGCCATGGTAAGAGCTAGACCGAAGGAGGAACCATGATGTACGGAGCAGGGCAGGTACGTGAGGCGCGGTCGTTGGGAAGGCGCATGAGTGATTCCGTGATCGCTACTGTGTGCACGGGATTGATGGCGGTGCTTTGTATTGCGATGCTGTGGGCCATGTCGCATGTGGGACAATAGCGGACGGTTGGGTGCCGACACAAACGGCGCTCACGTATTCGTTTTGCTTGCTAAGGAGTACCCATGGGCGTCGTCGATCCCTTTTCTGTTGCTCGGTCCGCGGGGCTTGAGCTGATCGGGAAGTCCGAGGGCCTCACACTCACCGATGGCACGATGGAGCTGCGTGCCGATTTTGGCCGCATGCTTCCACGGCTCAAGCAGGGCCGTCTGCAGCAAGAACTGCTGGTAAAGGCTGCGCGCGCAAAAGGCATCGAGAGCCCATGGGCGATTGACGCCACGGCAGGCTTTGGCGAGGATTCGCTGCTGCTGGCGGCCGCGGGCTTTACCGTCGATCTGTATGAGCAGGATTGCGTGATCGCGGCGCTCCTCAAGGATGCTTTGGATCGCGCGGCAGATGATCCGGCGCTTGCGACAGCCGTGGCGCGCATGCGCTTACATGCGGGCGAGGACAGCATTGCCGGCCTTCGCCATACGGCTGAGTTGATCGGGCAGGGCGAGCTTGCCGCTCCCGACGTGGTGTATCTGGACCCCATGTTTCCCGGGCGCACCAAGAGCGCGGCGGTTAAAAAGAAGTTCCAACTCTTGCACCATCTGGAACAGCCGTGCACCGATGAGGAGACGCTGGTCGAAGCTGCGCTTGCGGTGCATCCGCGCAAGGTGGTTATCAAGCGACCGGTGAAGGGGCCGCTGCTTGCCGGCGTTAAGCCGAGCTATCAACTTGCGGGCAAGGCCGTTCGCTACGATGTTTTGGTGCCGCCGCGCCCGTAGCTTGCGCGCGATAGGCGCCGCTCCGTCAGTGCCGTGCCGAAGCGGCGCCTATTTCCAAGGGTGCGACGTCAGGTGCCATCCGCCGCAGTATTCGCATTTGTAGCAGGCCAGCCCGCGGCGTCCGCGGTTTTCGCAGTCGGCCATAACTGCCTCGGCCTCGGCACGCGTGTCGTAACGGTTTTTGCGCTCGCACGACTTGTAGCGCCAGGCTTCATCGCGCTCGGCGTCCAGGGCGTCGCGGCGCTCGTCCTCGCGTGCAAACAGGTCGCTCATATCGCCGCCGGTGGCAGCGCCTAAAAACTCGCTTTTGGCCTTTGACCAGGCGGCTCGCTTTTTGCTTCCCATCTGCTTCGCGCCCCTCTGCAAACGTTGGTATCATTGCTCAATCAAAGTGATACCAATAAACGTGAGGTCGCCGCGTGATGATCAGAAAAACCCTCGATACCGACACTCCCGCCGTCATGGCTATCTATGACGTGGCCCGCGCCTTTATGCGCGCGCATGGCAACGCCACGCAGTGGCCCGAGGGCACGCCTTCGGCCGAGCAGCTGGCTGCCGATATTGCCGCTGGTGGCAGTTACGTGTGCGAAGTCGACGGCCGCGTGGTGGCGACGTTTGCCTTTTTACCGGGTCCGGACGAGTGCTATGACGTCATTGAGGACGGTCAATGGCGCAGCGACACTCCGTATGCCGTGCTGCATCGCGTGGCATCCGACGGCACCGTGCACGGTATCGCGGCGGCGATGTTTGCCTTTGCCAAGGAATGCGCCGACCATCTGCGTATTGACACGCACGAGGACAACTTGCCCATGCAGGGCGCCATCGCCAAGGCGGGGTTCGAGCGTGTCGGTATCGTCTATGTGTCCGACGGCACGGCGCGTGTCGCGTTTGATTGGCTGCGCGAGGCGTAGGAGCCAAGGCACGTATCATCACCCAGCTCAAATAAAAAATGGCCCCGAGTGGGGCCATTTTTGGTAAAACGCGTCGTTGTGGGACTCGCATTGTTACCGCCCCAGATGAACCCGGGCAGACAAAAAGGGGAGGTGCCGGCTTTCGCAAGGCGCGAACCTACGAAAATCGCCGCGCGGCAACGCGGGGCGATGAGCTCGGTCGGGGGATAGGGCCCGCTTCGCCCACCGGCCCGTAAATTGTATCATCCAGTGTGGAGCGTGAACGCCCGTTGCCGCGTGCGATGGGCTTGCAATAAGAGGAGAGCCATGTCGAAGCAAGCGGTCGTTGGAATCTTGGCGCATGTCGATGCCGGCAAGACCACGTTGGCCGAGGCCATGCTGTTCAACGCGGGCCGCATTCGCAAGCGTGGCCGCGTGGACGATGGCGATTCGCATCTGGACACTAACACGATCGAGCGCGAGCGCGGCATCACGATTTTCTCGTCGCAGGCCGTGCTCGACCACGGCGATACCCACGTCATACTCGTGGATGCTCCCGGCCATGTCGATTTTTCTGCCGAGGCGGAGCGCACACTGCGTGCCCTGGACTACGCGATTCTGGTGGTGGGCGCCAACGATGGCGTGCAGGGGCACACCGAAACCCTGTGGCGCCTGCTTGCACGCTATGACATCCCGACGTTCATCTTCATCAACAAGATCGATTTGGAGAATCCCGGCCGCGATGTTTTGCTGGCACAGCTTGGGCAGCGTCTTTCCGAAGGCTGCCTGGATGCCAACGAACTGCTGGCGGGCGGTGCCGTTCAGGAGGACGCTGCTGCGTTGGACGAGGCGGCGCTCGAGGAGTTTCTTGAAGCGGGTGAGCTTTCCGTTGCAACGCTGTCGCGCATGGTTGCCGAGCGCAAGCTCTTTCCCTGTTTTGCCGGCTCGGCGCTCAAGGACCAGGGCGTGGACGAGCTGCTGGATGGTATATGCGCACTGATGCGTGAACGGGCATGGCACCCGGAGTTTGCCGCGTGCGTCTACCGTGTGAGCCGCGGGGATCGCGGCGAGCGCTTGGCATGGGTTAAAGTGACCGGCGGCACGCTGCATGCCAAACAGCTGATTAACGGACGTTCCGGCGCCGAGGCGTGGGAGCAAAAGATCGACCAGGTGCGCATCTATAACGGCGAGAAATACGAGCTTGCCCAGGAAGTTGCCGCTGGCGGCATCTGCACCGTGACGGGTCTTGCGCACGTTCGCCCGGGTGATGCCCTGGGCGCGGAGCCCGCGGGCGATACGCCCGTCATTGCGCCGGTCCTCACCTATACGGTGCTTCCGGGCGAACACGATGTCCACGCGGTGTTCAAAGCGCTGACTGAGTTGGCGGACGAAGATCCCATGCTCGGCGTAAGCTGGAACACGCATCTTGAACAAATACATCTGCAGCTCATGGGAGCGGTGCAGCTCGAGGTCGTGCAGCGCGTGCTGGCCGATCGTTTTGGCCTTGCGGTCGAGTTTGAGCCCGGCGGCATCCTCTTTAAGGAGACCATTTCGCAGCCGGTCGAGGGCGTGGGCCACTTTGAGCCGCTGCGCCACTATGCCGAGGTACATCTGCGCTTGGAGCCGTTGTCGGCGGGCTCGGGCGTGCAGTTTGGCACCGTGACCTCGACCGACGAGCTCGATCTTAACTGGCAGCGTTTGGCGCTCACCAACGCTATGGAGCGCGATCACCTGGGCGTGCTGACCGGCTCGCCCATCACCGATGTGCGCATTACGCTCACAGGTGGTCGCGCGCATGCCAAACACACCGAGGGCGGCGATTTTCGCCAGGCCACGTACCGCGCGATTCGCCAGGGGCTCATGCAGGCGCGTGAAGCCGGCGCGGCGGTGCTGTTGGAGCCGTGGTATCGCTTTGAGCTCGAGGTGCCGGGGGAGTGCGTGGGCCGGGCGCTCTCGGATGCCACGCGCATGGATGCCGAGTACGAGCCGCCGGCGATGGCGGGGGACCGGGCGAAGCTTGTGGGTCGCGTGCCGGCATCCGAGGTGCAGGACTATGCCCTGGAGGTGGCTGCCTACACGAGCGGTCGCGGACATCTGTACCTGGAGTTCGCCGGCTATGCGGCTTGTCATGATGCCGAGCGCGTCATCGAGACTGCCGCCTATGAGCCAGAGGCCGATCTGCCCAACACGCCCGATTCGGTCTTTTGCTCTCACGGCGCCGGTTACACGGTCAAATGGTGCGACGTCCCCGCCGCAGCGCACGTAAAGGTCGATCCCGCCACCTTTCGCCCCTGGCGAGCAGCAGACGCGGAGTTTTTCGGCCACATGTAACAAAGGGACAGCCCCTTTGTCATATGCTATTGGTATAACTCGGTACAAGTTGGTATAACTATTACCGGGGTTTGCCAATCCGAGGAGGCCGACATGAATCCAAATCCCTTTAAGCCCACGGCTGGCAAGCGGCCTCCGATACTCATCGGCCGCGAGTCGGTCATCGAAGATTTCGAGGAAGGACTCGATAACGGCGCCGGAGCGCCGGGTAGGCTCATGCTCATTACGGGAAACCGCGGCTGTGGCAAGACGGTTCTCCTGCGGGAACTGCAACGTCTCGCCAACGAGCGCGGATGGGCGGTTGTCTCCGATTCCGCCTCGCTTGGCTTATGCGACCGCTTGGCCGACGCGCTTCGCTCGAATAAACCCGTTGTGACGTCAATGGAGTTTGGGCCGTCGTTTGGCCGGATGTCGGTCGAGGCGGCGCGAGCAAAGGGCGAAACGTTGCGAGGGCTGGTCAACGAGCGCCTCAAGAAACTCGGGCCGGGAAAGGGCTTACTGTTTGCGATTGACGAGGCCCAATCTGCGTCTATCGAGGAACTGGCGGCTCTTGCCGTTCTCTATCAGCAAGTGCTCGGAGATCAAGATGCCACGGGCTTGTCCGATAGCGACCAGCGCGGTCTTGCGCTGGTGTTCGCCGGCTTACCCAGTATGGTTGATGACTTGCTCGAAGAGCCGAGCGTGACGTTTTTGCGGCGTGCTCAGCAGCGTACGCTGGGGGCGATTTCTTTGCCCAAAGTGCGCGATTCGTATATCCAGACGGTCAAAGACGCTGGCCTTTACGTTGATGCGGAGATGGCAGACCTCGCGGCGCGCAAGAGCATGGGGCATCCCTATATGGTTCAGCTGGTGGGATATTACATGTGGCGCTCTGCTGTCCGGCGTGACTCGCGGGTCATTGAAGAGCGCGATGTTGAGGCTGGGCACGCGGATGCCGTCTCCGAGTTCTACGAAGCGGTTGACGCGCCTCTGTATTACGGGCTGCACAGTCCGCAGCGCCTCTTTATCGAGGCCATGGCGGCTGACGGGGGCAAACCGACTCGCATGGCGGATATCATTGAGCGTTGCGATCGCACCCAAAGCTGGGCGAGCAAATATCGCGCAAGCCTGATTCGCGAGCGCGTCATCGAGGCTGCCGGATACGGCCTCGTCCGGTTTACCGTGCCCATGCTGGGCGCGTACATTCGCGATCGAGTTATATGGCATGAGTAGGGTGATAAAGGTGACGGAACAGAAGATGAACCCGCAGGCTATCGAGGTGCGTGGCGCGCGCGTCCATAACCTCAAAGACATCGATATCGATATTCCGCTGGGAAAGCTCGTGGGCATTGCCGGCGTGTCGGGTTCGGGCAAGAGTTCGCTGGCGCTCGGGGTTCTTTATGCCGAGGGCTCGTGCCGCTATCTGGAGGCGCTCAGCACCTATACCCGCCGTCGTCTGACGCAGGCCGAGCACGCCCAGGTGGACGAGGTGCTGCACGTGCCAGCGGCGCTCGCATTACATCAGCGCCCCAGCGTACCGGGCGTGCGCTCGACCTTTGGTACCATGACCGAGCTCAACAATAGCCTGCGTCTACTCTTTAGCCGTTGCGCCCATCACGTGTGCCCGCATTGCGGGGCGCGTGTGGAGCCGAGCCTTAACGTGGCTGCGGGCCTGTCGCTCACGTGTCCGACATGCGGCCGCGAGTTCTACGCGCCGAGTGCCGAGGATTTGGCTTTCAATAGCGGCGGTGCGTGCCCTACCTGCGGCGGCACCGGTGTCATGCGCGAGGTAGACGAGGCGAGCCTGGTGCCCGACGAGTCAAAGACCATCAACGAGGGTGCGGTGCTTCCCTGGGGCACGCTCATGTGGGACCTGATGAAGCAGGTGGCCGGCGAGATGGGCGTGCGCACCGACGTGCCGTTTAACCAGCTCACGCCTCAAGAGCGCGACATCGTGTTTCACGGCCCGGCGGTTAAGAAGCACATTCTCTACGTTCCCAAAAACGGCGAGGGCGCCACGCCGCTCGACTTTACCTATTACAACGCCGTCTATACCGTTGAGAATGCGCTCGCCAAGGTTAAGGACGATAAGGGGCTTAAGCGTGTGGCTCGCTTTTTGCGCGAGGGACCATGCCGTGACTGCGCCGGCACGCGTCTCTCCGAGGCTGCGCGCCAGCCCCAGGTGCGCGGTATCAATCTGGCTCAGGCCGCGGCCATGACGCTTGGTGATGCGATCGAGTGGGTGCGCGGGGTGCCCGCATCCTTGCCGGCCGAGATGCGGCCCATGGCGACGGATATCTGCGATTCGTTTTTGAGCACGGCTCGTCGTCTGGTCGACCTGGGTCTCGATTACCTTTCGCTCGATCGCGCCGGTGCCACGCTCTCCACGGGTGAGCGCCAGCGCGTGCAACTCGCCCGCGTGGTGCGCAACCGATCGACAGGCGTGCTCTATGTGCTGGACGAGCCCTCAATTGGCTTGCATCCTGCCAATGTCGACGGCTTGGTGGGCGTAATGCGCGACCTGGTGGATGACGGCAATACCGTGGTTGTTGTCGACCACGATACACGTGTGCTGGCGGAGGCTGATTATCTGGTCGAGATGGGCCCCGTTGCCGGAGCAGGCGGCGGCAACGTAATCGCCGCTGGTACGGTAGAGGAGGTCGAGCAATCGCAGGACAGCCGTATCGCGCCGTTTTTGCGCGCCGAGCCCAAGCGCTTGCGTCCGCAGGTGACTGACGACGAAATGTTCGACCAGGGCCATATCCGCATGGCGACCGATACCATCCATACCGTCAAGCCGCTCGAAGTCGATATTCCGCGCGGTCGCTTGGTCGCGGTTACGGGTGTTTCGGGTTCGGGCAAGACGACGTTGGTGCTCGAGACGCTCATCCCGGCGCTTAAGGCGCAGGCAGCTGGCGAGCGCTTGCCACGCCACGTGCGCTGGATCGATGCCGAGGGCATTGCGCGTGCCAACCTGATTGACGCCACGCCCATCGGTGCCAACGTGCGCTCGACGGTGGCAACCTATGCCGACATCCATGATGAGCTGCGCCGCGCCTTCGCCCGTACGCCCGAGGCCAAGGCAGCCGGCTGCAAGGCGGGCGCATTTAGCTACAACACTGGCGCCTTGCGCTGCCCTACGTGTGATGGCACGGGCTCGATATCGCTCGACGTGCAGTTTTTGCCCGATGTCGAAATCGTCTGCCCGGCATGTCACGGCTCACGTTATGCAGACGCGGCTTCGCATATCCATCGCGAGGGCAAGGACGGGAGTCTGCTTACGTTGCCGCAGCTCATGGACATGAGTGTGGACGAGGCCATCGACGCCACGGTGGGGCTCAAGAAAGTTCAGACGCGCTTGCAGACCTTGCACGACCTTGGCTTGGGCTATCTCACGCTCGGTGAGCCCACGCCGGCGCTTTCGGGCGGCGAGGCTCAGCGTCTTAAGCTTGCGAGCGAGATGGGTCGCGTGCAGGATGATGCCGTGTTTGTGTTTGACGAGCCCACGATCGGACTACATCCGCTCGATGTTCAGGTGTTGCTGAGTGTGTTCGACGGCCTTGTTGCCAAAGGCGCCACGGTTATCGTGATCGAACACGATCTCGACCTTATCCGTAACGCCGATTACGTGATCGACATGGGCCCGGGCGGTGGCGACGCCGGCGGGCAAATCGTCTGCGCCGGCACGCCAGACGACATCGCAGCCTGCTCCGCAAGCATCACCGGCCGCTACCTATAACCGAATGTGACAAAGGGACAGTTCCTTTGTCACATTCCCGGAAAGCCTGTTTGGCGCAGGGCTTCGTAGAGGACGATGGCGGCGCTGTTGGAGAGGTTGAGTGCGCTGATGCGGTAGTCGTCCGGGTTGACGAAGTTGCCGCAGATGTCTTGTTGAAGGATGGCCTCGTGGCCGTCCTCGGTATGCCCCAGCGATTCCTCGTGAGCTTCCCAAGCCTCGGCGTTATCGAGCGAGTCGCAATCGCGCAGCATGGGGATGCGCTCGCAGCGCTCGGGCGCCGCGGCAAGCAGAGGCTCGGGAATGCCCGAGCTCTCGCTGCCAAAGACCAAGTAGTCGCCGTCGTGGTAGGTACTCTGCGCATAGGTGCGGCGTGCCTTTTTGGTCAGCAGATGTAGGCGCTCGTCGGCAGGGGAGAGACCGTTGCGTGCAAGGAAATCCTCCCAGCCGGCATAGGTCGTCACGTCCAAGTTTTGCCAGTAGCCCAGGCCGGCGCGGCGTACCGTCTTGTCGTCGAGCGAAAAGCCCAGAGGCTCCACCAGATGCAGGCGGGCGCCGGTGACCACGCAGGTACGGCCGATATTGCCCGTATTGGCCGGAATCTCGGGCGCATACAGCACGATATTGAACATGAATCTCCTTGGCTCAGAACGAAAAACCACCACGAAGAGCACCTTCGTGGTGGTTTAGCGGTTACATAGGCGGAAAAATGCCCGCTTGGATAAACCTAGGCGCGGTGCCAGTCGGTCAGGCAGGCATCGAGGGAGGCGATGAGCGCATCCTTGTCCATGTGACGGCCGATGATGCACAGGCTCGTCATGCGGTCGCCTGTCTCGTCGTCCCAAATCTGCATGATCTCGGGGTTCTCGTCGATGATCTTCTGCTTCTCGCCCTCGGGCGCCGAATCGACAAACAGGCCGTTCTCCATCAGGCGCATCTGGTGGCCGGCCTGCTCAAACATGTAGCACATGTCCGGATCGCCGGTCTGCCACAGCGGACCCTTGACGCGGATGACCTCGTCGGGCCACTCCTGCTCAACAAAATTGGTGAACTTCTGCAGGTCAAACGGCTTGCGGCGCGAGTACACAAAGGTCTCGATGTCGTACTCGAGCACCTCGGGGTCGTCGTGCTCCTCGGGATGCTCCATGGCCTCGATCCAGGCGGCGGAGTTGTAGGCGCGCATAAAGTCGAAGCGGTCGGTGTCGAGCAGCTCCTCCATGGGGACCTCGCCGTTTTGGGCCTCGACAATCACGGCGTCCTTCTGCAGGCTGCGCACGATGGCCTTGAGCTCGGCGATCTGCTCGGGCGTCACGGTATCGGTCTTGTTGAGGATCAGCGTGGAGCAGAATTCGATCTGCTGGATGAGTAGGCTTTCGATGTCGTCCTCGTCGATATCCTCGGCCAGCAGGTCGCGACCGCCGTTGAACTCGTCGTACATGCGGGCGCAGTCGACCACGGCCACGATGTTGTCGAGCGCGAGCTTGGGCTCGCCGCCCACCTTGGCCTCGTCGCAGAAGCTCGAGATGGTGTAGGCGATGGGGATAGGCTCGCAAATACCCGATGCCTCGATGATGATGTAGTCGAAGTTGCCCGAATCGGCGATGCCCTGCAGCTGGTTGGCCAGGTCGTCCGAAAGCGTGCAGCAGATGCAGCCGTTGGTGAGCGGGATGAGGTCGTCGGTCTCGGAAAGGCCGCCGTCGGCGATGAGGCTGGCGTCGACATTGATCTCGCCGATATCGTTGACGATCACGGCGGCGCGTATACCGCCATCGTTAGCGAGGATGTGGTTGAGCAGCGTGGTCTTGCCGGCACCGAGGTATCCGGTAAGCATGATGATCTTCACGGGTTTGTTGGGCATGTGCCCTCCTTTGTTAGACATGGCTTACAGTTGAATCTTATGCCAAACGCCTGCTCTTATACCCACGCGCCGGCAAATAACACAAGCTACTCCCAGGCTCCCCATACATCGGGGCAATAACCGACGGTGGCCTTTTTGCCGTTGCGCACGATGGGCTCAGCTAGAACCTGCTGGTTCTCGAGCAGCTTGTCGAAGCGCTGACTAGGGGTGAGGTGCTGGATGAGCGCGAGCGTCTCCTCGTCCCTGGCCTTGGGGTTGAGCAGCTTGTCGATGCCGCCGACCGCCTGCATCACGCTCGTGAGCTCGCCCTTGCTCATCTCCTTTTCCTTAAGGTCAATAAACTGCACCTTAATGCGGCGCTCCTTAAAATAGCGCTGGGCCTTTTTGGTGTCGAACGACTTCTTAGTCCCGAAGATTTGAATATTCATTTATTGTTCCGCCGTTCTAACGAACGGCGGTCACCTCGACGCTGCAAAGCCATCTGATGGGCAATCTGCCTTTCAATCGTCGGGCGCGGGCAAAAGCCCAGCGCCCTCCTCTTTCAAGGCACCTTGCCTCATCAGCTGGCTTTTCGCTGACATTGATAGGACATCGAGGTTACCGCCGCTGGACTTATCGAATGAAGTTGGTCGTTGCGTGATCTGCCTCGGGTGCGTTGATACCGGCGGCCTGTCCTGCCTCGATGCAGCGCAGGAGCCACGCCATGTTTTTGCCGATATTTCGCATGGTGGCAAGGCCCTCGGCATCCCCATCGGCGTCGCCGGGCACGCGGCCAAACACGTTGTTCCAGTAGGTGGAGGCAACTACGGGCATTTGCTTAATGGTGAAGTACTTGTTGAGCACATCGAAGGTGGTCGAGGTGCCGCCGCGACGGGCGACGGCGACCGCGGCGCCGGGTTTGTGCTCAAAGGCATGCCCGCCTGCATAGAAGGCGCGATCGAGGGCCGAAAGGATGCGTCCGCTGGGGTGCGCATAGTAGACGGGTGAGCCAAAGACAAAACCATCTGCCTGCTCGGCGGCAGCGATGAGCTCGTTCACCACGTCGTCGTCAAAGGTGCAGCGACCGCCAAGCTTGCCGCACAGGCCACAACCGATGCAATCGCGAATGGGCTTGGCGCCCAGCTGAAACACCTCGGTATCAATGCCTTCTGCATTAAGTTGCTCGGCGACCTCGGCGAGTGCGCGGGCGGTGTTGCCGTTTGCCTTGGGACTGCCATTGACCAAAAGAACCTTCATCACAAACTCCCTCTGCTTTTGGTGACTTCTGCAGAGGATTATCGCACGATGGGGGAGGCGGTGCGGGCGCGGTGCTAATCCAGTTTGGTACCTGGCACCTGCACGGCTTTCCCGAGCAACGCTTTAAGCTCGTTCAAAATGGAAACAGGCTGACGGTCGACGCCGTCCAGATGGAGCGTGGCCACGCGAATGGGCGGCTGATATTCAAGCGAGCCGATGAGCACGGGAGAACCCAGGAACCGTTCGATGTCGCTTGCGATCTCATCGATTGCCTCGGGGCCGAGCTCATCGAAGAGTGCCACGAATGTCGGCCCCGTCGAGCGGAACAGGCGACCCTTGCCGCGCGAGCATTCCATGAGGCAGGCGGCGCTTTCTGCCAAAACGCGGTCGCCCGCATCAAAGCCAAAGCGGGCATTGACCTGAGCGATATCGTCGATTTTGATGGCGATCAAACCAGCCTTGCGCGCCACGCGACGCATTTCGCCAATGGCGTTGACCAGGGCGTGAATATCGCCCAAGCCGGTCACGGAATCGGTTGTATCTGCCAAGCTTCGGTTGATGATAATGCCCACATACATGCCGGGCTCGGTATCGGTGCCGTCCAAGCGGTAGCCCGTGCAGTCGCAAAGCACGTATTTTCCGGTGGCATCCATTACGCGATACTGCATGTAGTGGAAGTGCCACGTGCCGTTTATCACCATGTCGAGCTCGGCGCGTACGTTGTCGCGGTCCTCGGGATGAACGCGGGCGAGCCACATGTCGAGTGAGTTAAAAGGGTGCTGGGAAGGCAGGTCAAAATCGCGCACGGCGTTAACCGACCATTGCGATTCTCCAGTATCGAGGTTAAGGATGAACGGATAGCGCGTCTCGGAGCTCATGGAGATCGCTTGGAACACCCGGTCGTTGCAGGGAAGCTGATCGACGATTGGGCGTTGCGGCGCGTCATTGTTTTCCGGTTGCTGTACACGATGCATAAGCTTATAGCGATACATCTTGCGATCGGCGTC
Organism: Collinsella sp.; assembly: GCA_018378775.1. Taxonomy (GTDB): domain Bacteria; phylum Actinomycetota; class Coriobacteriia; order Coriobacteriales; family Coriobacteriaceae; genus Collinsella. The sequence goes on from JAGZWV010000003.1 coordinate 64,396, forward strand.
CATCGTCATCTGGCGACGCGTGTCGCCGGCAAGTGGATCGACGCGCGAGCAGCCAAAGCTAAAGCTGGCGATCATGGGCGCCTTGCCATCTGAGCTCGCCTCGATCAGCCCGGCACGTACCTGCTCCAAGCGCTGCTCGAGTTCAGTCTCGTTTGCGGAGAGCGAGATAAGCACAAACTCGTCTCCACCGATACGGAACAGCATCTCATCGTGCTCCATGGTTTCGGAGAGCGTGCGGCAGATGCTCAGAATATAGCGATTGCCTTCGGCGTGGCCAAACCTATCATTGCAATGCTTGAGATGGTCGATGTCAATATAGGCGCAGGTGAAGGGGTCGCCTTTGCGCCAGAGCTGCTCGACGTGACGGTCGAGTCCGCTGCGGTTGCCCAAGTTGGTGAGCGGGTCGATATAGGCGTTGCTCTCAAGCAGCCGGCGCTCTTGTTGCAGGATGGCATGCGTCTTTTGCAGTTGCTCGCCAACGGCGCGTAGTTCAGCAGGCAGCGCGGCAACATCGAGTTCGGCGGTCGAGATGCCATTCGCAAGTCGCTGAAGATAGGCAATAATCGATTGCTCACCCAGGCGATATGACTCGTTCATGATGGATAACCTCCTTGGGCGGAACAATGGTTTGTATCATATCTCCAATTCGGTTTGAATTGGGGATATAAGTTAGCTAATGGGGACAAACGCGTCCCTCAACGGCAGCGGCCTGCCTGTGAACGCATCAATCCTCGCCATCGCCATCGAGCAATGCCTCAAAATCTGCCGCCGGCATGGGACGGTAGTAGAGGAAGCCCTGTGCATAGCGTGCGCCCATCTGACGCAGCAGCTGAGCCTGCGCCTCCGTCTCGACGCCTTCGATCACAACGGGCAGCTCGAGCGATTGCGCCATCCCGAGCATCGACGAAATGATTTGCGTGCTACGGCCTTGGTCGCCGTCGACGGGCACAAACGTGCGATCGAGCTTGATGACGTCGACGTTGACGTTTTTGAGCATCGCGAGCGTGGACTGGCCGGTGCCAAAATCGTCCATGTAGGTCGAGAAGCCGCGGGTGTGCAGGTCGGCCGTCAGTTTATCCACAGCCTCGGGCTCTCCGGTATAGGCAGTCTCGGTAATCTCGATGCGCATGAGCTCGGGCGATAGATTGTAGCTGGCGGCAAGCGCGCTCATATGCTCGGCGACATCGCAGGCAAGGATATCCACGCGCGACACATTAAGCGAGATCGGAACCACGCGAAGCCCCTGGTCAAGGCGCTTGCACAGCCACAAGGCAACGCCCTGCCAAATATATTTGTCGAGCGTCACCACAAAACCGCTTTCCTCGAGCGTCGGGATAAAGGAAACGGGCGGAATGAGGGTGCCGTCATTACCAATCCAGCGCGTGAGCGCCTCGGCACCAACAATCTCGCCGGTTTCCATGTCCACCTGGGGCTGCAGGTAGTAGGTGATACGATCGTTGGAGAGCGCATATTGGAACTCGGTGAGGGTGTTGTGAAACGCAACCTCGTGGGCGTACTCTTCGGGGCGGAAAATGGCGATGCGCTCCTTAAAGTCGTTTTTTGCGCGCCGATTGGTAAACATGGCCTTTGCCTGCGCATCGATGGTGATTTCCTCACTGGAGTCGATGGGGTAAACGCCCATGGACGGCCAGAAACCTACGCCGTCGTCGTGCCTGGCAACCGCTTCGCGCACGCCGGCATAAATTCGATGAATCGTATCGCGGTCAAAGGGAGCAAGGATGCAAAAGTCGTCCATGCCCCAGTAGCCCGCAACGCCCATGCCCGCGTTCTCGATATCCTTAAGCACCGTGCCCACATCGGCAAGCACGCGGTCGCCCTCGGTTTGTCCGTGCCATTCGTTAAACAGGCGCATGTGTCCCATGTCGACGGTGGCAATGCACCATGCGCTGCCTTGTGCCGTCGACAGAAAGGCATTGGCGCGTCGCATAAACTCACTGGGGCGGTAGAGGCCGGTGAGCGGGTCGATGCGCTCGGCGATTGCGCCTTTGCGCTTGATTTCGGGAATGCAGGGACTGTCGTTGTGGAACGGTCCGTTTATGGCGCGAATGCGGCGGTCGAGTTCGTCCAAAACGGCCGGTGCCTGGTTAACAAGGCGCTCGTAGTAGACAGGCACGACCAGGCATGTGGGGGTGATGACGTCGCCGGCAATCTGGATGGGTTTTGAGACAACATGTTCCAAATCCCCAACGAGGTGATCGAAGGCATTGCGGTCAAAACTATCGGTAAGTACAACGAACTGCGCGCTGCGCGAGCGGAATACACGGCTTCTGCCGCGGATGAGCGAGAGCATGCGGCCGGCATACTCGGAAAGCATGGCATCGACGGCGTCGGCCCCATAGCGTTCATTGAGCTGCGTTGTACCGCGAACACGCACGGCGGCAAGGCCCATCCCGCGGTTATCGCGGCGGCAAGTATCAATGGCGCCGATCAACATGCGCTGGGTTCCAAGCCCTGTTGCGGGGTCAATCGTCTCGACCAGAGCGTGATTGACGAGTTCGCCAACGTAGAGCGAGGGCGTGTCTCCGTTTCCGTCGATGCGATAGCCTCGGACGCGACAAAGCACGTAATCGCCAGCAGCGTTGCGCACTCGATACTGCATGACGCGATAGTGCTTGGAGCCGTTGTAAATCTGGTTGATATCGTTGATATAGGCCTCGAGGTCATCGGGATGGACGCGCGTTTTCCAGTAATCGTGGCAGTTGTCTATATGCTCCGAAGGAAGACCGAAATCGCGCAAGGCGCCTTGTGACCAAAGGGTGCGATGCTTGTCCAAGTTCTCGATAAAGAAATATCGTCCCTCGTCAAGCATCGAGAAGGCGTCGAAGACACGGTCGCTGACTTCAAAATCGTCTGCATGAACTTGTTTGATATTGCGACGATCCAGGTGTACGGCATGGCGCAGCTTGTAGTCGTACATGCGGTGGTCGGCATCGAGCGTCATACGATCGGACGTTTCGCCCAGTTTTGGGTCGGCATGCGATACGCCATAGCTAAACGAGTGAGGCATCTCGGCGTCGTTGTTTTTGAGCAGCACCGAGCGGCAATGCTCAAGGCGCTCGGCAAGGTCGTCTTCGGTCGCGACGGTGGACAAGATTGCGAACTCGTCGCCACCCAGGCGAAACACCGCCTCGTCAACTTTGATATAGAGCTTAAGGTACAGGCTCACCTGCATAATGTAGCGGTTACCCTCGTCGTGACCGAAGGCGTCGTTGCAGTGCTTGAGGTTATCGATATCGATAAACGCCATGGTGACCGGCGTGCCCTGCTCCCAGAGCTCTTCCAACGAGCGGGTAAAGCCGCCGCGGTTGCCAAGGCCGGTAAGTTGGTCGGTAAAGGCTGTTCTTACCAGGTCTTCCGGGCGCTCGAACAGGTCTTGAACGATCTTTTCGAGCGTCTTTGTATAGGTGTTGGCTGTGTCCATATGTGAGTGGCTTTCTGGGGTCGAGATGGCTTGCGTCGGATGTTTTTCTTGTCAATGTGACCTTCTGCGGTCTATGGACGCGTGAACTTTCGTCCCCGCCTTGTTTCATCGATGGGCTAGATTGTTGTCTACTGTTTGGTTCTGTTGCCTAATGATACGAACATCATTATAGGGGCGTTTTTGTTTAAACAGCTCAGTCGTTAATGATAATCGCCGAGTGGTAGTGTTTAGTTTGCATCGGCAAATGTGACCGAGACGGTATATGTTGACGGGTATACTTGTTCCGTTTAAATTTGCGGGGACGGAGATGGTCGCATGGCACAGTCAAATATGACGCGCACGGTGGGGCTGGCGCTCGAGGGAGGCGGCTACCGCGGTATGTATACGGCGGGCGTGCTCGACGTTTGGATGGAGCACGGTTTGACCTGCGACCATATGGTGGGCGTCTCGGCGGGCGCGGCGTTTGGCTACAACTTTAAATCGCGCCAGATCGGCCGCGCCATTCGCTATAACAAGGCCTATTGCGCCGACAAGCGCTATGCGAGCGTGACCAGCTGGCTGCGAACCGGCGATATGTACAATGCCGACTTTGCTTATCACGAGGTGCCTATCGAGCGCGATCCTATCGACTTGGAGGCGTATCGCACCTGTCCCATGCGATTTACGTGCGTGTGTACCGATATCGAGACGGGCAAGGCCGTCTATCACGATCTGCCGTATGGCGACGAGCGCGATATCGAGTGGATTCGGGCGTCGTCGGCAATTCCCGTGGCGACGCGTCCCGTTGCTATTGACGGGCATAAGTATCTGGATGGTGGCGTGGCTGATTCTATTCCCAGCGCGTGGCTGTTTGCGCAGGGGTATGACCGCAATATCGTGGTACTCACGCAGCCGGCGGGCTTTGTGAAGCAGCCCAACAGCGTGATGCCCATGCTGCGGCGCTTGTTCCGTCACTATCCGGAGTTTGTCGCAGCGCTTGAGCACCGGCATGAGGTCTACAATGCCACGCTCGATGACCTGGCACGTCGCGAGGCTGCCGGCGAGATCTTTGTGGTGCGTCCGAGCGAATCGGTGAAGGTGCCGTCGCTGTGTCGCGAGCCCGATGAACTTGAGCGCATCTACCAGATTGGTCGCCGCGATGCGGAGGCGACCTTGCCGGAACTGGAGGCATATCTGGCAGGGTAGAGGCTGCTGCCGCCATCTCGGCGGAAAGCGCATCCCGGAATGGAGGCTCAAACTGGGATGCGCTTTCCATTGCTGAAGATATGAGGCTGCGAATCAGCTGCTCGGCCTAGACTTACGCCTGCTGCCAGGTGTCGACGAGCTCCTTGGCCGCGGCGTAGGGGTCATCGGCGCTGCAGACGGCGCTCACCACGAAAAAGCCGTCGACGCCGGTGGCCTTGAGCTGTGGCAGGTCGGCCGTCTTGACGCCGCCGCCCACCACGATGGGCACGGGGCTTGCCGCGTGGAGGGCGGCCAGGTCCTCAAAGCTCTTGGTGATGATAGAGCCGTCGGCCGCGCGTCCGCAGTCGCGCTTGGTCTCGGTCTCGTGGAGTGGGCCGATGCCCAGGTAGTCGACTAGGCTCATGTCGGCGGTCTTGACGTACTCGAGCATCTCCTCGCAACGGGCGGAAAGGCCCACGATGGCGTTGGGCCCCAGCAGCTTGCGACAGACCTCGACGGGAATGTCGCTCTGACCCACGTGCACGCCGTCGACAGCAATGCCCTGCTCGCGCGCGGCGAGTACGCAGTCCAGGCGGTCGTCAATCAGCAAAGCGACCTGACCGGTCTTGCCGGCCTGTGCGATTGCCTGCGCGGCGTCGCCGGTCAGCGCAATGATCTCGCGGGCGCTTGCCACCTTGGAGCGCACCTGGATGCAGGTAAAGCCGGCGTCGAGTGCCTGGGCCACCACATCGCCCACGGGGCGCCCGAGCGTGTTTTCGGGGCCGAGCACCAGATAGGCCGAGATATCAAGGTTGTCGCGGATACTCATCGTGTTTCCTCCTGCTTTTTGATCTGAGCTTCCATGCGCTCGAGCTTGCCGGTCATGGTGTCGGTAAATCCGGGTCGAATATCGGCTTTGAGCACGACTTCGGTGCGGATGCCCTTGCTCGCCAACACAAAGGTTGCGTCGCGCACGACCTGCATGACCTCGTCCCAGTCGCCCTCGATCTCGGTGAACATCGAGGTGGTGCGGTTGGGAAGGCCGCTCTCGCGAATGACGCGCACGACCTCGGCGACCTCGGCGGACAGCTCATCGCCGGTGCCGCACGGGGCGATGGCCACGGCGACGAGCGTATTCATGCCGGCATTGGTTGCGGGCTCGGACATGGCCTATGCCTCCTCGAGGTCGAGCTGGTTGTTGGCGATGTCCTGGGCGGTTGCGCGGTAGAGCTCGTCGATAAAGGCGACCTTAAAGCTTGCCGGGGCGTCGGCGACAGCGGCGGCACGCGAGCCGGCAACGTTGTAGACGGCGGTGCCGCAGACGGCGGCCGTAAACGGGTCGGCAGCGCAGGCGTACACAGCCAGCACGCCGCCTTGCGAGCAGCCGCAACCGGTGATCTTGGACATGAGCGGGCTGCCGCCGTGGGACTTGGCCACGGTCATGCCGTCGGTGATCAGGTCGACTTCGCCCGAGACCACAACGGCGCCGCCGGTGTAGCGGGCGAGCGCCACGGCGGCATCGCGGGCGGCGTCTACCGTGTCGGTGGTATCGACACCGCGCACGCGGCTCAGATCGGCCGCCTCGCCCTCAAGACCCCACAGGCCGGCGAGCGCGATGATCTCGGAGGCGTTGCCGCGCACGATGGCGGGCTTGTACTGCTTAAGCTCGTTTACCAACTGGGTGCGCAGACTGCCGATGCCCAGGCCCACCGGATCGAGCACCCAGGACTTGCCGGCGTCGTGTGCCGCCTTGGCCGCGCGGGGAATCGTCTGCTCGTAGATGGGGAAGAGCGTGCCCATATTGAGATAGATGGCGCCGCCGCCGGCAACGAGCGCCTCGCCCTCGTCGGGCAGATAGACCATGGCGGCCGATCCGCCCACGGCGAGCTGCGCGTTGGCGACAAAGTCGATCGTCACCGTGTTGGTGATGGAGCCGGCCATCGGATTGGTGGTGCGAATCTCCTCCACGGCCTTGACCATATGTTGCTTAAGCTGTTCCGAATCAATCACTGCACATGCCTCCTTGGCATAGAAAAGGGGCGCTGTGCATAGACAGCGCCCCTGTAAAGGCGGCATGCTCCCTACGCCAGCATTAACTGACAGGTTCAAAGGATTGGGCCCCATGCCCTCTCAGCCTTGTGGTTTGCACCGCCGGCACTCCCGCATCGAATCTGTTGTTCCCTATACTAGCGCACCTGCCAAAAAGGGACAGGTTTATTTTGGCAGGTAACAACTGGGACTTTGCGTTTTCCCAGATGAAACCTGCCGAAATAAACCTGTCCCTTTTTGGCAGGTCGGTACAATAGATGGGATTAAGAATGACCGAGGGGACTCTATGATCAAACTTGTGCTGACCGATATGGACGATACGCTGATTCCAGCCGGGCATGACGGCGCCAGCGACTACGCCATTGAGGGTATTCATGCCATGCAGGCGGCGGGTTTGCACTTTGGGCCGGTTTCGGGTCGTCAGCCGTCCGCGATGGGCTGGATGTTCAAAAACCGTTCCGGGTGTTATTCGACCGGTGCGTTCTGTAACGGCCAGGTGATGTTTGTTGACGGCGAAGTAGTCGCCTCGCGCGCAATCGACAACGATGCTCTGATGCGTTTGGCCGACTATCTGGAGCAAGAGACCGACGATACATTTCTAAAAGTCTACAGCCTGGGCGATGACTTTTGGGGCAACGATGCCCATTGTGTGACGAGTGACCCCGAGCGCGTTCGTCGCGCCATGGAGTCGGGCGGCAACGCGTGGCTCAAAGGCGAAGAGGCCCCATGTCGTCCCGTCGTCGATGACGCGTCGGTGTTTAAGGCGAATATCTGGAGTGCCCGTTCGCGTGAGGAGCTCGCGGAGCTACGTGAGCGCGTTGCCGCTGAGGTGCCGGAACTCTCGCTTGTGTTTCCCAACAACCGAGTGCGCCTGTTCGACATCCTTCCGGCTGGTTGGGACAAGGGCTGCGCTGCGCTGGAGCTGGCGCGCGCTTTGGGCCTGACGCCCGACGAGGTGGCCGTATTCGGCGATTCTGATAACGATTTGCCCATGATCGATGCCGTTCCTAACTCCGTTGCAGTCGCCAATGCCAACGAGGCCGTCACGGCTGCCGCACGCTGGCATATTGGCGCTGCGGCAGATGATGCGGTTGCCGGGGCTCTGCATCAGATTGCCGCCTGCGCCGCGACGGGGGAGATGCCGTCGTTTATGCGTCAAATGGACGCGGCAGGTTTTGGCGTCACGAACGTCTAGGGAGAAGGCTATGAAGCTTCAGCAGCTCAGATATGTTGTTAAGGTTGCCGAATGCGGTAGCATCACCGAGGCCTCGCGCCGGCTCTTTGTGTCGCAGCCCTCGATTACCGCGTCGATTCGCGATCTCGAAAACGAGATGGGTGTGCATATCTTTGAGCGCACCAACAAGGGCGTCATTGTGTCCGAGGAAGGCGAGACCTTCTTGGGCTACGCGCGCCAGGTGCTCGACCAGGCCGACCTGCTCGAGGGCAAGTACAAAGGCACGTCCGAGCAGGTGCCGCACTTTAGTGTGAGCTGCCAGCATTATTCCTTTGCCGTTAATGCGTTTGTCGATGTGATCCGCGAGTTCGATGCCGCGCGCTACGACTTTACCCTGCGCGAGGAGCAGACCCACGAAATTATCGAGGATGTCGCGCATATGAAAAGCGAACTCGGCATCCTGTATCTGTCGGAGCACAATCGCGAGGTCATCGAGCGCATGCTTGCCGCCAACGAGCTCGTGTTCGAAGGGCTCTTCTGCGCCACGCCGCATGTCTTCGTCTGCGCCGACCATCCGCTGGCGGGCCGCTCCAGCGTGACGCTCGAGGATCTGGAAGACTACCCGTTCCTGTCCTACGAGCAGGGCAGCTACAACTCGTTTTACTATTCCGAGGAGCTGACCTCGACGTTCGAGCGTCGCAAAAATATCCGCGTGCGCGATCGTGCGACGTTGTTCAATTTGGCCATGGGCCTCAACGGCTACACGGTATGCTCGGGCGTGATCAGCCACGAGCTCAACGGCCCCGGCATTATCTCGATTCCGCTCGACGTGGACGAGTACATGGAGATTGGCATCATCACGCGCAAGAACACGACGCTCACGCGCTACGGTCGGGCCTATATCGACGCGATTCGTCAGCATATCTAGGCTGCTGTGCTCCGCACGGTTCAAGTCTCTTTATGACAGTCCAGACTGATATAGGAAGCATCTATATCAAACTGTTATAAACGTATATTTTACGATGACCATATGAGCGCTCATACTCTGTCCCAGTAAAGCAACCGATGCAAAGGGAGATATCTATGAGCACTTCGATTCAACCGAACGCGCCGTTTCGCGCCGATATCGTCGGCAGTTTTCTTCGTCCGCAGGCTGTAAAGGATGCCCGTGCCGCCTATGTCGCGGGTAAACTCGACGCTTCCGGCCTTAAGGCCGTCGAGGACGAGGCCATCCGCGACTTAGTGGCCAAGCAGAAGGCTGCCGGCCTGCAGGTGATTACCGATGGCGAGTTCCGCCGCAGCTACTGGCACCTCGATTTTATGTGGGGACTCAACGGCATTGAGCGCCGCGCCTCGCGCACGGGCTACATGTTTCACGATGAGGAGACTACCGCCGACACCGCCGCGGTAACCGGTCCCATTAGCGGCGAGAACCATCCGTTCGTCGAGCACTTCAAATTTGTCAAGTCGCTCGAGGGTGAGGGCCAGATCGCGCGCCAGACCATTCCGGCGCCGATCCAGACGTTCTCCGAAGTCACACTCGACCGCTGTGATGGCCAGCAGGAGAGCCTGCGTGCCGTCTATAAGACCGACGAAGAGCTCGCCGATGCCATTGCCGCAGCATACCGCACCGTGATTGCCGACCTGTATGCCGCGGGCTGCCGCAACATCCAATTTGATGACTGCACCTGGGGCATCTATTGCGATACCGACTTTGTGTCCAAGACCGGCATGAGTCCGGTTGACCTGCAAAAGGTGAGCGAGATGGGCGTGGCGCTCAACAATGCTGCCATCGCGGGCAAGCCCGACGATCTGGTTATCAATACGCACGTGTGCCGCGGCAACTATCACTCCACGTATGCCTTCGAGGGTGGTTACGATCCCATTGCACCGTACCTGTTTGCGCACGAGGATGTCGACGCGTTCTACCTTGAGTTCGATACGCCGCGCGCCGGTGGCTTTGAGCCGCTCAAGTATGCTGCTCCCGGCAAGAAGGTCGTGCTGGGCCTGGTGACCACCAAGGCCGCTGAGCTCGAGGACGAGGATGCCATCGTCGAACGTATCCACGAGGCCGCAAAGTATGTGCCGCTCGAGAACCTGTACCTGTCGCCCCAGTGCGGCTTTGCCAGCTGTGAGATTGGCAACAAACTGACCGAGGACGAACAGTGGGCAAAGATCGCGCTGGTCAAGCGCATTGCCGAGCGCGTTTGGAAGTAACGCTACCGTTTGCAGGTGACGGCGCGTGCGAGACATGGCGTATCACGTACAATGGTTCGGATCGTATCGTTCGGGCAGGTTATCCGATATGCCTGATCGCCCTTCCATCATGAAAGGACTTCCATGTCCCAATCCTCGACGCCCGCCGTCACCGATGCCATCTACGATGCATCGTCGCTCGGCCGCCCGCGCATGTTTGTGTTGGGTTTGCAACACATGTTTGCGATGTTCGGAGCCACGGTGCTCGTGCCTGTGCTCACCGGCCTTTCCGTTTCGGCGACGCTTCTGTTCGCCGGCATCGGCACGCTGCTGTTTCATTTTCTATCGCGCGGTAAGGTGCCCGCGTTTCTGGGCTCGTCGTTTGCCTTTATCGCGGGTTATGCCGCCATTGCACCCAACGGCGAGGCCGAGCTTTTGCCTTACGCTTGCCTGGGCGTTGCCTGCGCCGGCCTGCTCTATCCGGTGCTGGCGGCGCTGTTCCGCGCATTTGGCGCCAAGCGTGTCATGCGCTTCTTTCCGCCGGTGGTGACCGGTCCCATCGTCATTTCCATCGGCCTGATCCTGGCGAGCTCTGCCATTGCCAACTGCCAGACCAACTGGCTTGTCGCCGTTATCGCTGTGGCCGTGATCGTCATCTGCAACATCTGGGGCCGCGGCATGGTCAAGATCGTGCCGATTTTGCTGGGCGTTGTGGTGAGCTATGCCGTCGCGGCGGTGCTGGGCGAGGTTGATTTTTCGGGCGTTGCCGCCGCTCCGTGGGTCGGTCTGCCCATCGTGTGGGACAACACCGTGTTTGCGCTCTTTGGCCCGCAGTTCGATAGCGGTCTTGCCACGACGGCTATCATCACCATCATGCCGCTGGCCTTTGCGACCATGATTGAGCACATTGGCGATATCTCCGCCATTGGCTCTACCTGCGAACGCAATTACATTGCCGATCCCGGTCTGCACCGTACCCTGCTCGGCGATGGCCTGGCGACCATCTTGGCGTCGCTCTTTGGCGCTCCGGCCAATACGACGTATGGCGAGAACACCGGCGTGCTTGCCCTGACGCGCGTGTTCGACCCGCGCGTGATTCGCATTGCCGCGTGCTGTGCCATCGTGCTTTCGTTCTGCCCCAAGTTTGCTGCTGTGATCGCTGCTATGCCGGCGTGCGTTATCGGCGGTGTGTCACTCGTGCTCTACGGCATGATCAGCGCCGTTGGCGTGCGTAACCTCATCGAGAATCAGGTTGATTTCCAGAACAACCGCAACGTGCTGGTGGCGGCTCTGGTGCTCGTGCTTTCGCTCGGCATTGCCTACAGTACCGCCGGTGCCATCGTGCTGGAGCTGGGCGGCGTGACGATTTCGCTTTCGGGCCTTGCCGTGGGCTCGCTGGTGGGAATTGTGCTCAACGCTATCCTGCCCGGTAATGACTTTGAGTTCGATACTTCCGAGCTTGAGGAGACTGCTGAATAGCAGCTGCGTTCAGCCAAATTAAAAATGGCGTCCATGCGTATGTACGCGTGGACGCCATTTTTAATGCGTCAGTATCCAGTGGATGCCGCGCGCCATGCGCAGGTCAGTTTGGGCAAAGTGATTGCCGGGGTTGAGCTCCAGCGTTGTTGGAATGTCACGCTCGATAAACAGCTCTTCCATCGCACGCGTATCGTCGAGTACGTGCCGCATCATGCGGTTGGGCGTCTTGGTTTCCTTTTTACCGAGCGACAGATAGGCGGCGTCGGGCGTAGCTGTCATCGTGCGCTCGCGCGCGTAGTCGATAAAGCCGGGGAACCACAGCGACCCCGACGCACTCGCCGCGCGCTCAAAGACATCTGTTTGCCAAAGTGCCCACAGTGCAAAAAGACCCGCCAACGAGTAGCCGGCAACGCCGCGCCAGGCGGGCGGTTGCGGGAGCGATGATTCGGCCTGGGGGATTATCTGCTTCAACAACTCGTCAAGAAAACCAGCAGCCTGTCCGCCAAAGGGCTCAGCATCTCGTATAGTTCCGTCACATTCCCAGGGGCTCAGCTCGCGATTCCAATCGAGCCCTCCAATGGCGACAAGGGTGAAGGGTGGGCAGTCGAGCTCTCGGCAGCGCTCGTAGACTTCGCTACCGTCGCCCATGACAACGGGGAGGTAGATGACGGGCGCGCCTTCCGCACACTCTGAATAAACGGTTATCTGCTTATGATGCGCTTCCAAGGCAGGCTTCTCTCGGTGTTGTGATATTGACAGCCTCAATTGTCGCACGCTGGCACGGGGGCAGACGCTAAAAGAAAGGCGCGGAGCCGCTCGATGCGATTCCGCGCCTTGTTGTTTTGTTTTAGCAGACTATGCCGTTACGCCACGAAGAAGTAGACGAGGAAGGCAAGGGCTGCGATCCACATAAGCGGCTTGATCTTGGAGGCCTCGCCCTTAAAGAGCGCGACGATCACGTAGGCGATGAAGCCCAGGCCAATGCCGGCAGAGATGGAGTAGGTGAAGGGCACGCCGGCGACGATCATGAACGCCGGGAAACCCTGCGACACGTCGGACCAGTCGATCTCGGAGGCTTCGCTCATCATGAGGTAGCCGACGTAGACCAGAGCACCGCAGGTGGCGGCGCTGGAAACGATGGTGACGATGGGGGAGAAGAACGCGGCGAGAATGAACAGCACGCCGGTGGTGACGGAGGTGAGGCCCGTGCGGCCACCGTCGGCGGCGCCGGAAGTGGACTCGACGAAGGTGGTGATGGAGGAGACGCCCATGAAACCGCCCACAGCAGCGGCGGCGGAGTCGACGATCAGGATCTCCTTGATATTCTCGACGTTGCCGTCGTCGGTGAGGAACTCGCCCTGCTTGGCCACGGCCATCGCGGTGCCCATGGTGTCGAAGAAGTCACTCATGAGCAGCGAGAACGAGATGACGAGGAGCGTGGGGTCGGTAAGGACCTTGACGATGGCAGGCACGCCGCCGGCGTCGGCGATGGGGCCACCGATGCTCGAGAAATCGAGCGGGGCGATGATACCGGTCGGAGCCTGGGTCACACCTAGGGGGATACCGGCGATGACGGCGACGACGATGCCGATGAGCAGCGAGCCGGGGACGTTGCGGCAGGCGAGGGCGACTGTCACCAGGATGGAGATGATGCCGACGATGAAGGTGGGGGAGGTGATGTCGCCCAGACCGACGAGTGTACCGGCGCCAGCGGTGATAATGCCGGCATCGCACAGGCCAATCATGGCGATGAACAGGCCCAGACCCACCGAGATGGCGTGACGCAGGACAACCGGGATGGCGTCCATGATGGCCTCGCGCAGGCCACAAAGCACGAGCAGCAAGATGACGACGCCCTCAAGGAAGATGACGCTCATGGCCACGTGCCAGTCACCGCCGCAGACGGTGGTGGTGATTCCGGCGATCATCGCGTTGACGCCTAAGCCCGACGCGCAGGCGAGCGGGCGGTTGGCGAAGATGCCCATGCAGATGGTCATGATGCCGGCGCCCAGGCAGGTGGCGCAGGCGAGCGCTCCCGCATCGATGCCGGCGCCCGAGAGCACCGCAGGGTTGACGGCGATGATGTAGGCCATCGCCAGGAATGTTGTCAGTCCAGCGCGAAGTTCGGTCCCGATTGTGGACTTGCGCTCACTGACGTGAAAAAGTTCGTCCATGCATACCCTTTCCTTGTTCGGCCCCGAGTTTAGGCCGATTGACACGAACTCAACTACTATATCGCCTTTGAAAGGTTGATGTTCCTCGCATGTTGATGTTCGGCGCTTTGTAGCAGACGGACGGTATTTTTCGCATGAAAATGTGTGGGTACCGTATACTTAAGCAGTTACAACGACCCCTATGGAGGAACGTATGATTAAAGAGCTCTGCCACGACGAGGCTATTCTGTCCCAGCGTTGCGAGGTCGCGACCGTCGAGGACGAGTCGGTGGCACAGGACCTGATCGATACCATCAAGTCGCTCGACGATGCCGGCTGCCTTGCCGCCAACCAGATCGGCGTCACCAAGAAGGTCTGCGTCTATCTGGACGACGCCGGCGAGCCCCATGTGCTGTACAACCCCCGTCTGGTGTTTGGCCTGGGTGCCAGCAAGATGGAGGAGAGCTGCCTGACGCACGAGGAGGTCACCAAGTCCACGCGCTATATCAAGTGCAAGGTTGCCTTTGACCAGATTGTCGACGGCAAGATGAAGGAGTGCCGCCGCGACTACGCGGGCTTTGAGGCACAGATGATCCAGCATATGATCGATCACTGTCTTGGAAAGTTGGTCTAAGGGGACCAAAGCACCGCACCTTGCCGCTCAATCGTCGCTCGCGTACCTTAAGTACGCTTCGCTCCTCTTTCGTGGCAATCTGCGGCACTTTGACCCCTTAGACGACCTGCGGGGTTAACTTGGTTGAGTTTATCCTGTTTGAATAGTCCGGGCATGACATTGTTGTCATGTCCGGGCTTTTGTGTTTAGCGCCTTTTTGTTTGGAGACAATGAAATTAGCAAGAACGTAAAGCTAGGAGGCGCTATGTGTACGAGTATTCGATTTACCGATAATTCTGGCCACATGTATCTGGGCCGCAATCTCGACTGGAGCTTTGACTACGGCCAACAGGTTCGCGTGATGCCGCGCGGGTTTCACATTCCGTATTCGTTTATCGACGACGCGACAGCGGCGCACGCGGTGATCGGTATGTGCATCGATTACAGGAACTACCCTATGTTCTTCGATTGCGGCAACGATGCGGGCCTCGCCGTGGCGGGTCTCAATTTCCCGGGTTATGCCGAGTATGCCGAGGGCCCTGTCGACGGCAAGACCAATATCGCGGCCTATGAGTTTCCCCTGTGGGTGGCAGCGACGTTCTCGACGGTCGATGAGGTCGAGGCCGCGCTGCGCGACACGGTGATTGTCGCCAAATCTGCCGGAGAGGGGCTGGGCGTGTCACTGCTCCATTGGATTATCGGCGACAGCCAGCGCAGCATCGTGGTCGAGATGATGACTGACGGCCTGCATGTATACGACGATCCGGTCGACACCCTTGCCAATCAGCCGACCTTCCCGTGGCATATGGAAAACCTACGCACCTATATCACCGCCACAAGCGATTTTCCGCAGACGGCGACATGGCGTGGCGCCGAGCTCAAGCCCTATGGAGCCGGTGCCGGCATGCGCGGCATTCCGGGCGATTGCTATTCGCCGAGCCGTTTTGTAAAGGCGGCGTACCTCAATGCCAATTACCCGCAAAAGGAGAGCGAGACCGAAAACGTCGTTCGCATGTTCCGCTCGCTCGAGGGCGTGGTGATGATCGAGGGAGCGTCCAGGATGGGCGATGGCAAGTTCGAGAAGACTATCTACACCGGATGCTTTAGCGCGCGCACGGGCAATTATTACTACGCGATGTATGGGGATCCGTCGATTCGCTACGTGAGCCTGATGGATGCCGAGGGCGCGAGCCCCGATAGACTCGTGGTTCCCGAGCCGCGTCGTTCGTAGCCGATAGCTTTACCGCAATGCAAAGCGGCCCTGCATCTCCCGTGAGGTGCAGGGCCGCTGTCGTTGATTTGTGACGTCGCTAGAAGTTGGCGTCGTTGAGTTGTTCGTTCTCGAGGCCGTCGAGCTGTTGCTGTTCGGGCGTATCGGCGACGCTCTCGAGCAACTCGGTGGGATCGACGTTCATGTCCTTACCGGCTTCGTTGCCGTTGACCAAGTCGTCCGAGAAGATGTCGACTTCCATTTCCTCGGCCTCTTCGATCTGAACCTCGAGCGGCACCTGGGTGCGCACGAGCTTAACGGCCGGGCGCATGCGGGCAAACAGCGGCACGTACTCGATGATGATGGCCGAGTTCTCGAGACCGTACCAGCGTGCCGGGCTTCCGCAGGCGCGGCGGACGGCGTACTTGATGGCCATCACGCGGTGGTCATTGCGGTTGATGTCCGTTTCGGGGGCAAGCATCTTGCGCAGCATGCAAAAGCGGAAGTCACCCACGTTGCCGCGTGTCTCGTAGATGGAGTAGGTGTGATGTTGCGGCGGCAGCTCGCCCGATGCCATCAAGTCGCCGACGATCTGACGCAGATAAGCGTTGACGCGCTGGTTGACTTTAAAGCCCAGGTCCAGGCGAACGCGGAAGAGGAAGTCCGTGCCAAAGGTCTCGACGGAATACTCGTGCGTATAGGGTTCGTCGGTAACGTGCACGTTAATGAACCAATATGCCTTGGCGCGCTTGGGATGCTTATCCAGGATGGAATAGAGCACGTCGCGGTCGAGCGTGAGCGGGTCGGGGCTGTTGGTGAGAAATACCAGATTGTCGGCGAGCACGGGATAGGTCTCGTCGTTGCGCAGGCGGTTGAGCTGATCGATGTACTTGGAGACGGGCAACAGAATCGTCTGCGTGCGCTCGATGGCGGTGCCACGGCGCCACACGTACATAAGGCCAAACAGCAGTGCGGCCAGGAAGATCATCACATAGCCGCCGTCAAAGAACATGGTGAGGCACGAGGCAAAGAAGCACAGCTCAATGGCACCGAAGAGCAGGGCGAAGACGCAGGCGCCCAGCTTGTGCTTGAGAATGCCAGCGATATAGCTCGTCAAAAGCGTCGTGGTCATGAGCATGGTCACGGTAATGGCGAGGCCGTAGGCGCTCTCCATGCGCTCGGAGTTTTGGAACAGCAGCACGATGAAGATGCAGCCGACCCACATGATGTTGTTGACGAGCGGAATATAGAGCTGGCCCTTGGTGTCGCTGGGGTAGTGGATGCGCAGATGCGGCATAAGGTTGAGGCGCGTGGCCTCGGATACCAGCGAGAACGAGCCGGTGATGAGCGCCTGCGAGGCGATGATGGCCGCTACGGCCGAAAGCACGATGGCAAAGGGGCGCAGGGGCTCGGGAAGCATCATATAAAACGGGTTGACGATATCCATCGCGAGCATCTGGGGGTTGGAGTTATTGGCGAGCAGCCAAGCTCCCTGACCCAGATAGTTGAGGATAAGGGCCGCCTTAACAAACGGCCAGGATGCATAGATGTTGGCCTTGCCAACGTGGCCCATGTCCGAGTAGAGGGCCTCGGCGCCGGTCGTCGACAGGAAGACAAAGCCGAGCACCATGATGCCCGAGTGGTTGATGGGCGAGAACAGGAACATGATGCCGCGGATGGGGTTGAGCGCGCGCAGGATGGACAGGTTGCCGAGCATGTTGAACAGGCCGGCGCCTGCCAGGAACAGGAACCACAACGTCATGAGCGGGCCGAACAGCTTGCCGATCGACGAGGTACCGGCGCGCTGCATGGCAAATAGGCCGCAGATAATGATGATGGTGATGATGATGACGTTGGTCTGGCCGTCGCCAAGCAGCGCGTGGCCCCACTCGATGGTACGCAGGCCCTCGATGGCTGTGGTGACCGTGACCGCGGGAGTGAGGATGCCGTCGGCGAGCAGCGCCGCGCCGCCGATCATGGCAGGTAGGATCAGCCATGGTGCCACTTTTCGCACCAGGCTAAACAGGGCGAAGATGCCGCCTTCGTTGTGGTTGTCGGCCTTCATGGCGATTACCACGTACTTGACCGTGGTCACGAGTGTCATGGTCCAGATGACGAGCGAAAGCGCGCCCAGGATCATGTCCTCGCTGACGGTACCGATGCCGCCGTTGTTGGCGACGATTGATTTCATGGTGTACATGGGGCTCGTGCCGATGTCGCCATAGACGACGCCGAGCGTTACAAGCAGCATGCCAGCGGAGAGGGGGATGGCTCCGTGCCCGCCTTGACCACGCTGGTCTTGGGGGCTTGCCTCCAGTTTGTTGTGTGCCACGTGGACTCCCTTAGACATCCGGTTATCTGTTTAGGACAGATAATCTTTATGCCGTCTTTATACATACAAGAGCAGTTTGGCACATCAGGTTATTTTAGACAATAATCCTCAGCTGGGGATTATTTATCTACGCAGGTAGCATTTCAAAGCAGGGGCATATCCACTGAATGGCTTGCTGCAATGTGATAACCGCGGACGCGCCCCTGCTTCAAAACTGAAGAGGGGCTTTTAAGCACGTGCTGTCTGGGCGATGCCAGCCTTGGCATTTGCGCGTTTGCCGGCGAGTTCGCAAAAAATTGCGCCGCCGATGATAAGTGCGGCTCCCATTAGGCGGATTGGTGTTATGGCTTCGCCTAAAAGGACGGCGGAGAATACAACGGCCGAAAGCGGCTCGAGGTAGCCGACAACCGCGACGGTCTGGACGGGCAGCTTGGCGACGGCACTAAAGTAGAGCAGGCAACCGATGCCAGTGTTGACGACGCCGAGCATGGCGACGGCGCGCCAATCAATACCGGCGGCGACGCCGGCGGACAGGAATAAGGGAGCGCCCTGCGTGATGAGCGTAAGGACCAGCGCGGTCACAAAGGCGGCGCTCACCTGGAGCGTGGAGTTCTCGAGGCCTTCGATGTGTGGCGCACCCTTGCTAGCGATGACCATCAGCGCATAGCAAAATGCCGAGGCGATGCCGCAGGCGATACCCGCAATGGGCATATTGCCGCCTAGACCTTGTGCTGCAATGAGAAAAGCACCGCAAGCAACGGCGATAAAGCCGGCGATTTTGCCACCGGTCAGCTTTTCGCCAAAAATGAGCGGGGAAAGGGCCATAACGATGATGGGGCCGCAGTAATACAGCAGCGAGGATACGCCGACGCCGATCGTCTGGTAGGCGCGGAACAGAAAAATCCAGCTGGCGCCCAGCGCGGCTCCCGAGAGGAGGAGGGCTGCGGCTTCGCGGGGGCGAGATGGCGCCTGCAACTTATGGCGTTGCGTAGTGACGAGGATGACAACGAGTGAGAGCGCACCCAAAAACGTGCGCAGGAGCACGATGTCGGAGCTCGGCAGCGCGATGGTGGCGGCGATGATGCCGTTGGAGCCAAACAATAGCAATGCTGCTAAGTACGTAAACAGTCCGTTGTTCATGCGCTGACATCCCCTCTATATCCGAGCATGTTCACTATGGGTGAACTGGCTTTAGAAGAAAAGCGAATATAATGCATGGATAACATGACAAAGACTCATGCAAAGGTGGAGGGGTGCCGTGGAAACGAATATTCAAAAGATGCAGGTGCTGCTCGAGACCGTGCGTGCCGGCAGTTTTACGCGCGCCGCCGAGCGCCTGAGCTATTCGCAGTCGGGCGTGAGCCGTATGGTGGCCGATCTCGAGGCCGACTGGGGCTTTAAAGTGCTCGATAGAAGCCGCGAGGGCGTAGTGCTTTCTGCCGATGGGCGGCAAATTATGCCGGCGGTCGAGGCGTTATGCGAGGAATTTGTTCGTTTGCAGCGACGGGTGGATGAGATGCGTGGGCTCATGCGCGGCAAAATCTGCATCGGTACGTTTTCGAGTGTGGCGACCCACGTGCTGCCGCCGGTGATTGCGCGCTTTCGTGCCGATTACCCGGATGTCGATTACGAGCTACTGATGGGCGATTACTCGGAGATTGAGCAATGGGCGGCGGAAGGGCGCTGCGACCTGGGCTTTATCCCGCGTGAGCCACGAGAAAACGGCATGGCATCGCGGTCTTTGGTGCGTGATGAGCTGATGGCGGTGGTGCCAGCAGATTCGTTGCTTGCCGCGGCGGAGGTCGTCTCTCTTGTCGATTTGGCAAACGAGCAGTTTATTCTGCTGGAACGAGGTACCGATGACGAGATTACGCCGCTGTTCCGTCAGGCGGGGCTGACGGCGCGCTCCAAGCTGTTGACCTGGGATGACTATGCGATTATGGCTATGGTCGAGGACGGCCTGGGCGTGAGCATTCTTCCGGCGCTCATCTTGCGTCGCTGCCAGTTCGATGTTGCCGTGCGTCCGCTCGAAGGGCATCCCCATCGGCAGATCAACGCCATATATCGAACGGCCGATGTTTCGCTTGCCGCCGCTCGATTCCTTGAATACCTCTAAATGAGCGCACACCGTTGTCGCTTTGGGATAAATCTCGAGGTTTGGCTCATTTTATTTTTGAAATTGAACTTTCAAATGAGGTGCCGCGCTATACTGCTTGCTAAATTGAACTTCGGTTCAATTCGTGTTCTATAAATTGAACTTTGCCAGCAAGGAGGTTCTAGTGGCCCAAGAGACGTTTAGCGATCGCCTGCGACAGGCTATGTCCGATCGCGACGTTCGACAGTCGGACGTGATTCGTGCATCGGAGATGCTCGGCAAAAAACTCGGCAAGAGTCAGATGAGCCAATATGTGAGCGGCAAGACGATCCCGCGGCGCGATGTGGCAGAGCTGCTCGCCCGTATTTTGGAGGTCGATGTTACCTGGCTGCTCGCCGGTGACGCCGATCAAGGCGAGACATCATCGCCCCGCAACGATTCCAAGCCCGAACACCATCCCTCAGCTCAAATTGCAAGGAGCACCACCATGCGTACTTTTTCTAAATCCACCAAGCTCGATAACGTCCTGTATGACGTGCGCGGTCCCGTCGTCGACGAGGCCGCCCGTATGGAGGACGAGGGCGAGCGCATCCTCAAGCTCAATATCGGCAACCCGGCGCCCTTCGGTTTCCGCACGCCCGATGAGGTCATCAAGGACATGCGCCAGCAGCTGCCCGACTGCGAAGGCTATTCCAACTCGCGTGGCCTGTTCTCCGCGCGCAAGGCGATCATGCAGTATTCGCAGATCAAGGGCTTGCCCAACGTTCAGATGGAGCATATCTACACAGGCAACGGCGTATCCGAGCTCATTCAGCTTTCGATGAACGCGCTGCTCGACAACGGCGACGAGATTCTGATCCCCAGCCCCGACTATCCGCTCTGGACGGCGTGCGCAACCCTTGCCGGCGGTCATCCCGTGCACTATCTGTGCGATGAGCAGGCGGATTGGTATCCCGACCTGGAGGATATGGAGTCCAAGATCACGAGCGCGACCAAAGCCCTCGTCATCATCAACCCCAACAACCCCACGGGTTCCGTCTATCCGCGCGAGGTGCTCGAGGGCATCGTCGAGGTTGCACGCAGGCATCAGCTGATGATCTTTGCCGATGAGATCTACGACCGCCTGTGCATGGACGGTTACGAGCACGTCTCGATTGCCTCGCTCGCTCCTGATCTGCCCTGCGTCACCTTTAGCGGCCTTTCCAAGTCGCACATGATCGCGGGCTATCGTATTGGCTGGATGGTGCTTTCGGGCAACCAGCGCTGCATGAGCGACTTCATCATGGGCATTAACATGCTCTCCAACATGCGCCTGTGCTCCAACGTGCCGGCTCAGTCGATCGTTCAGACGGCACTCGGTGGTCATCAGTCCGTTAACGACTACATCCGTCCCGGCGGCCGCGTCTACGAGCAGCGCAACTTTGTGTATGAGGCGCTCAACAAGATTGACGGCATCTCGGTGGTTAAGCCGCGCGCGGCGTTCTACATCTTCCCCAAGATGGATGTGAAGAAGTTCAACATCACCGATGACGAGCAGTTCGCCCTTGACCTGCTGCACGAGAAGAAGATCCTGATCACGCGCGGCGGCGGCTTTAACTGGGCTGAGCCCGACCACTTCCGTATCGTGTACCTGCCGCGCATGGAAGTGCTCAAAGAGTCCCTCGAAGACCTCGCCGACTTCTTTGACCATTACCGCCAGGCGTAACGGCAAAGGTAGCCTGTAATGAAACGGTCGGCCCGCAACGGATGCGGGCCGACCGTTTTCTGTCTAAGCCCGTGCTGTTAGCGCTTGTCTCGTTGAGCGGGCGAGGTTCGCGCGTGAGCGGCTAGTTCTATTCCAAAATGGAATACAATGGGCTTAAGCTGGAATTGATGTCCGGGTACCTGCTTTTCTAGAATGTTTTCAACAAGATGAAAGGCGGTTCCAACCAATGATTATCGATGCAAATTCCTACTGGTTCGACGAGCGCATCTTTCATGACGAGACGCTCTGCGAACAGTTTTTGGCCGAGGTACCCCGCGCCTATGACACCGAAGGCTATCTGACCATGAATTCCGCCGGCAAACGACAGATCGTGATCGAGATGCCCGCCGGTTCTCCGGGTCTTAACTACATTGAGGGCGACTACACCCTCGAGAAGCGCTTGGCCGATATGGATGAGGCGGGGGTCGACAAGGCGATCCTCAAGCTCCCCGGCTGTCACGAGTGGATGTCGCTCGAGATGTGCCGGCGTTTCAACGACGGTATGGCTGCTGACGCGAAGGCGTCAAGTGGCCGTCTGATTCCGCTTGTCGCTGTGCCGCCCTTTGGCACCAAAGCGAATTTGGAGGAGCTCGACCGCAGGCTCGACGATGGTTTTGCGGGTGTGCAGCTCTGTGCTCACTACGGCAAGCGCTATCTCGACGACCAGGTCTTCTCGAGCTTTTTCGAGCACCTGAACGAACGCCATGTCACCGTTTACGTGCACCATGTTCCCGTGCCGGTCGAGAACGAGTCGCTTCTCGCGTACGACAACCTTCGCCGCTCTTATGGCCGCTGCGTCGACCAAACTACGGCGATCGGCCGAGAGATCTTTGGTGATTTCTTTGAGCGCTACCCCAATATCAAGATGGTCCACTCCATGCTCGGCGGCGCATACTTTGCGTTCAAGGAGATGCTGCTGCCTCATGGCCCCAAGCGCCCTGATGCTTCTGGCCGTTTTCAGGTCGATACCGAGACCGTTTCCAGGCACCTCGAGAACAACATCTATTTCGACATGTCCCATGCTCAGCCTTGGGGCAAGACACTCCTCGCCTGTGCGGTTGACGTGCTGGGTGCAGACCATATTGTTTTTGGCACGAGCTATCCCGTTAAACGCGAGTGGCTCACCGAGGGTGTCGCCTGCGTTCGCGCTGCAAATCTGAGCGATACAGACAGCGACCTTGTGCTTGGCGGTACAGCGCAGCAACTGTACGGTGTCGAGTGAGCGGCAATCAGAGGGGAGTATCTGCCATGGACGAAGGAGAGATGAGGGCTGGGGCCGCTCGTGTGGCCATCGATCTTGGGGACGTGTTGCCGTTCGACGGTTTCGACGAACTCCGTCATGAGGTCTTCGCCCGTGCCCTTATCATCGAGGGAACGGGGCGACGCGCCTGCGTCCTTTCGCTTGAGGTCACCTCGATCGCTCCGGCTCTACTCGCCGATCTGCGTGAGATTGTTGAGGATGCCGCCAATTGCAGCGGTGCTTATTCTTGGGTGGTTCCTACCCACACGTTTTCCATGCCTCACGTCCGCACTCCCGGGCATCTTGCCGACGATGCTACCCGCAATCGCAACGAGCGCTATCGCGCAGCACTCGTCGCTGCCGCCCGCACGGCTGTCGAGCGCGCTGTTGCGGGCATTCGCTCCGTCACTCTCGCCACTGTGGAGGGCGAATGCCCCGTGAACGTTAATCGCGACATCGAGACGCCTGCCGGCTGGTGGTTGGGCTCGAATCCCAGGGGGTTTGCCGACCACACGATGCCCGTACTCGCCATAAGGGATGCCGGGGGCGAGTATGTTGCCGTGCTCGCGACGGCGGACGTTCAGTCCTCCGTGCTCGACGGGTCGCGCGACTCCGAGGGGAGGCGCATGGCGAGCGGAGACCTCTTTGGTTTTGCCGCCATGTCACTCGAGCGCGAGCTGGGCGGCGTTGCCCTGTTGCTGCCAGGCGCCGCGGGCGACCAAAGTCCGGCGGAGCGCGCCATGAACGTCATGTTCGATGCGGCCGGCGTTAAGCAGACGGTCGATGCCCATGAGGACGGATACCGCATGTTGCACCAGCAGGGGCAGGCCTTGGGCGATGCTTTAATCGAGACCGCTCGCATGGCGCGTGAGGATGACGCTACCGGCATCGATGCCCGCACGGTCGACGTTCTCCTGCCCGCTCAGACACGCGCCGATTTTCACTCTTTGGCTCCGCACCGAACGTATGAGTTTCATGCCGCTGGCGAGCAGCGCACGAGGGTCTATCTGCTCCGGCTGGGAAACGTCGAGCTTGTCGGCGTACAACCCGAGGTCTCGAGTGCATTCGGCGCCACTGTGCGCGCCGCTCGGTCCGGCTCTGTGTTCTTTGCCACGCTCGTCAACGGCGGACAGAAGTACCTACCGGCTCCCGACGCGTACGAAAAGATCACCTATGAGGCCATGAACTCCGGTTTTGCCGCCGGATCCCATGAGCGCCTCGTCGAAATTATCATTGCCGCCTTGAATGCGGCGTGACACAGAAGGAGAACGTGCATGAACATTGGACACGCGCGCCGCAAAATCACCCCACAGGGCGACATCTACCTGATTGGCTACCGCAATCTTCCCAACCGTCTTGAACCTGCGACGGGCGTCCATGACGACGTCTTCGCCAACGCCATTCTCTTCCAGCAAGGCGAACGTGAAGTGTTTCTCTTTAATGCCGATGTCCTCGAGTTCGAGGAAAGCATGGCCGAGGAAGTCAAGACAATGCTCGCCGAGCGCTACGGCATTGACCGTGATTGCGTCCTGCTCTCGGCGACGCACGACCATACTTCAATCGTCGCTTACCACCGCAGCTGGTGGACGGGAAAATTCGACGAGAACTACTACCGCTGGTTCCTCGATACCATTTGCCAATGCTTTGAGGAGTGCCGCGCCAACGCACAGCCCGCGATTTGTCGCTTGGGCAAGCGGGTCATCACCGGTTTCTACGACAACCGCATCATCCCAGGTGAACTCGCCGACAATGAGGTCATTGTCGTATCGTTCTTCGATACCGAAGGCAAGCCATTTGCGGGCTTTGTGAACTGGGCGGTGCATTCCGCTTGCGTCGGACCCGACTGCACGGAGCTCACGAGCGAACTCGCCGGTCTCACCGGCAAAAAGCTCGCTCAGAGTCTTGGTTACTATCCGGCCATGGTCGTCGGTGCTGCTGGCGACTGTAGCGACCGCAATTTTCGCCAGGGACGCGGCATTCCCGAGATCGAGCGCGTTTCGACCGGTCTTGCCGAGGCGATTTCCCAGATCAAGCTCGATCGCGAGGTCGTTCTCGACCGCATCGAGCCTCAGACGTTCTATCACACCGTTGCCCATGACGACTTTTCGCTCACGCTTAAGTGTGCCGTCATCAGTTTGGGCGGCCTGCATCTCTTTGTGTTCCCGAGTGAGCTCGGCAGCGACTTGGGTATTCGCATGAAGCGCGAATGCCCGGTCGAGGGAATAGTTTGCGGTTACACCAACGGCTATTTCGAGTATTTTCTTCCGGCACGCGAGTACGGCCTCTCCTTTGAGACCGAGCGTACTCAGATTCCCCAGGGCGAACCGGAACGTCTGTGTGACAAGTTCTGCCAGACGACGAGACTTCTCGGCGCAGCAGATTCGCGTTTGTAGACCTGATTGCGTGACATGGGCCAATGAGGCTCGCCGCCATGTGATCGGCATCTTCCATCTTCTCTGCCGTTTCGCATCCCGGGCGTACGTGCGTCCGCGGATTTCAAAGGGGGAAGCGGGTTCCTTGCCCTCCCACGTCGACTACGGAGGCATGAAATCGATGCTATACCCCGCTCAGAAAAAGGAGAATTCCATGAAATACCAGAAGCTTTGCGATGAAATCATCACAAAGGTCGGTGGTCGAGACAATGTGTTAGACGTGAGCCACTGCATTACGCGTCTCCGCTTCCACCTCAAGGATGAATCGCTCGCCCAGACCAATGAGCTTAAGGCGACGAAGGGCGTCGTTGACGTCATCCAGGCCGGCGGACAGTATCAGGTCGTGATTGGTGCCACTGTCGAGGCCGTCTACAACGACCTTGTTCAGATTGGCGGGTTCGACTCCAAACCCGCACTCGATATCGATGAAGGCGACGACGTCAAAAAGGGCGATCCATTCTCGCGTCTGCTGGCCATCATCTCCGAGATTCTGCAACCGGTTCTTGGCGTGCTTATGGCCGGTGGCTTTATCAAGTCGATGCTCGCGCTCTGCACGGTTGCCGGTTGGCTTGCCAAGGACAGCAATACGTATGTGACGCTCTCGGCAATCGGAGATTCGGTCTTCTATTACTTTCCGCTAATCATTGGCTGGACGTCGGCCAAGAAGTTCGGACTTAAGCCCGTTATGGGAATGGCGCTCGGCGGTATCCTCGTCTATCCGACGCTCGTTGCCCTTATGGGCGGAGATCCGCTCTACACGCTCGGCGCCGGTACGGTCTTCGAGTCCAATGTCTACGGTGATATTTTTGGCATCCCGCTGATCATGCAGAATTACTCATCGACGATTCTGCCTGCGATCTTTATCGTCTGGATTGCCTCCAAGGTGCACAAGGCCCTTTCTAACGCGCTGCCCGCGCTTGTGAGCTCGTTCTTCTCCAACATCCTGACGCTCCTCATTTGCGGCATCCTTGGCCTGCTTGTGGTCGGTCCGGTCATGACGGTCCTCTCCAACATCGTTGCCCAGATCATTCTGATGCTCATCAACTTCCAACCCGCCATCGCCGGCTTCGTCATCGGCACGTTCTGGAGCCTGCTCGTCATGTTCGGCCTGCACTGGGGCATCATCCCGCTGTGGTTCCTCGATGTCGCAACCTACGGCTATGACCTCATTAACCCGCTCGTGTATGCAGGCGGTTGTGCCATCGCCGGCGCTGTGCTTGGCATGATCATCCGAACCAAGGACTCCGAGGAAAATGCTGCCGTCAACATTCCCGCCCTTGTCTCTTCGATTTTCGGTGTCAACGAGCCTGCGCTTTACGCCATCTTGCTGCCGCGTAAGCGCCTTATGTGGGCAACCTTTATTTCCGCTGGTGTAGGCGGCGCCATTGCCGGCCTCATGGGTGCCAAGCTCTATGCCTTCGGCGCCTCCGGCCCGCTCGGTTTCCCGAGCTTTATTAACCCTGCCGGCATCGACACGGGCTTTATCGGCCTTGTCATCTCCGGTGTGGTCGCTTTCGTTCTGGCTCTTGTCGCCGCTATGGTGATCGGTACCAAGAAGGACGAGGGCGGTAAGGCACTCAACATCTCGGTGGACTAGTCTTTCTGCGCACTTTGATTAAATATGCCTCGGACGGCGATGTGCTGCCCGAGGCATATTTGTGTTTCGTGCCGCTGTCATCGTGTTTGCGGTCACAAGTCTGCGGTTGTGGAGCAGCGGGGATTATGACGGTCGTGCCGCGATGGAAGACGCACGGTCGCCCTGCAGGAGCTGACGGTAGGGGAGGAAGCCAATGAACGAGACGACCGCCTGCGAGTGCGCGGCGTTCCGCTTGAGGTAGAGCCTGACCTCGGAGGTCGTCGCGGGCTCAAGCGGCACCAAGGCTACCTTTCCGCTGGTAAGCGATTCCGCCGGCTTGCGCATGAGGAATGAGACACCGGCGCCGCGTGCGACAAGAGAGATGATGTTCTCGGCTCGTTTGCCGGTGAACGTAACACGTGGGCCAAATCCAGCTTCGCGACAAAGGGAAAGGACGAGCTCGCTTACGAACGAGCCTTGGGGAAGCATGAGGAAATTCTCGTCGATAAGGTCGTCTATCTCGACGGCGTCACGTTCGGCGAGTGGATGGTCGAGCGGAAGGACGGCCACGAGCCGGTCGGTCGTAAAGGGAATCTTTTTGAACTCCGGCTCGATGGCGCCGCTGTCACGGATGAAGGCCAGGTCAATGTCCTCGTGCAGGAGCATGCGCTTGAGTGTGTCGCCCTCGCCTTCGATGAGCTCGACAGAATATGAGGGGTTCGCCTGCTGAAAATCGATGACGGCGTCCGTAATCCCATAAGGGGCCATAATAGGGATAGAACCTACGGTGAGGTGCTCGAGCGGCTCACCTGCACCTATTTGAATGGCGGCAAGATAGCGATGCTGAAGCGTTGCAATTTTTTGCGCATAGGGGAGGAGCGCTTCACCTTGCGCGGTGAGTGTTACGTGGCGCTGGCTTCGATCGATGAGCTTGCAGCCGAGTTCGTGCTCCATTGCCATGATGTGCTTGGAGAGGGTTGATTGCGACATGAAAAGCAGTTCCGCCGCATCAAGAAACGTGCGTGACTGCGCTAAGATGGCGAATTCGCCAAAGCGGCTGATATCCATAGGGAGGCCTCCGGTACCCTCATTTTGGCGGGTGGCCTAAACCACGACGCCGTTGCAGTGGTCGATTTCGTGCTGGATGATCTCGGCGGTGTAGCCCGAGAAGTTTTTGATGCGGTGGACGAAGTTCTCGTCCAAATACTCAACCTTAATGCGGCGATAGCGGGTACAGGGACGCTCTCCGACGAGCGAGAGGCATCCTTCGCTCGTCTGATAGGCATTGACCCGCTCAAGAATTAGTGGGTTGTACATGAGCAGCGACTTGCTGCCGTCCTTTACGCAGATGATGCGTTTGCGCACGCCGATCATGTTGGCGGCGAGGCCCACGCACTCGTGCTCATGCTCGTGGAGCGTATCCAGGAGGTCCTGCCCGGTCGCGGCATCGTCGGGTCCCGCGTCTTCGGAAGGCAGGCGCAAAAAGAACTCGGATTTCATGATGGGCTTAATCATGGCGGGCTCCTCATGTCTTATGCTTTCGTGGACTTTTAATAATAGCGCGGAAGGAAAGCTGCGCGACCGCGTTACAATCTTTCGACGTTGGACCATGTTGTCAGATTCGTCGTGTACGGCGTCTGGCGTAAGTCTAGGGCTCATTTTCGCCCTGGACCGTTCCTCTGGGGCGATGCGATTGTCGTTCCAAGAGGAAGGAAATGCATGGGGAGCAAATCTCAGCAACAAGTTCAAGTAACGCCGTCGGCCACTGCGGCGATTCTCGTCGTAATGTATATTGCTGCCTTTGTTGCCGCGTTTAACGAGAACATCATTAACGTGGCGCTGCACGACATTATGGCGGCCTTTTCGGTGAGTGCCACCACGGCGCAGTGGCTCGTTTCGGGCTACATGATCGTGACGTCGATCTTTACGGCCATTATGGCCTTTCTGTCCGGCCGTTTCTCGACGCGCAAGCTGCTGTTTTTCGCATGCGGATGCATGGTCGCCGGCGAAGTCCTGTGCCTGGTCGCTCCGTCGTTTAGCGTTTTGCTGCCAAGCCGTATCCTGCAGGCTGCGGGATCGGGCATCTTGTTTCCGCTCATGATGAACGTGGTACTGTCTTGCGCCCCGCGCGAGAAGCTCGGTTTGTATCTGAGCCTGGGCGGTGTCTGCATTACGCTGGGGCCGGCGTTTGGGCCCGTGATCAGCGGTCTTATGTGCACGTTGTTTGGCTGGAGGGCGGTATTCGTAGTGCCGCTGGTGGGCGGCATTGTGGTCGCTGCGGCGGGCGTAAAGCTCGTTCAGAATGTCGGAGAGCGTTCGAACGCCACGCTTGATATTCTGTCGGTTGTTTTGCCCGCCGCCGGTATTACGGCATTTGTGTATTCCGTAGGCGAGTTCTCGACCAATCTGATTGCCGGTGTCGTGGCGCTTTTCGCTGCCGTTGTGCTGCTCGGCCTGTTTGCGGACCGTCAGCTCAAGCTCGAGCATCCGGTGCTTAACGTGCGTCCCATGGCGAGCGTTCGCTTTTGGCCTGCGTGCCTGCTTGTGGTGGTGTCGATGATGACGACGTTCTCGATGAGTGTTTTGTTGCCGCTCTATTTTGAAGGTGCCTACGGCATGACCGCACTTGTTGCGGGCCTGCTCATTTTGCCGGCGATTGCCTGCAACGCCGTGACCTCGATTGTGGGCGGACGCGTGATGGACGCCCGTGGCGCATGGCCGCTGCTGCCGGTCGGCTTTGCCCTGATTGCCGTGGGGCAGACTGCAATCTCGATGACGGCGGCAAGCATGAACATCGGCGTCGTCGTGGCGCTGACCGTTGTGGTGTATGCCGGAGTCGGCCTGGTGCTGAGCCCCTCGCAGACGGCCGGCTTGGAGACGCTTCCTGCCGCTGAGCATCCTCACGGAACGGCATTGCTCAACACGTGGAACATGATTGCCGCATCGTTTGGCCCGTCGCTGTTTATCGGCTTGCTCTCGAGTTCTGCGGCGACTGCCGGCACCGCTGGCGCTGCGACGGACGTTGCCCAGGCGATTGGATTTGCAACTGCCGTGCGTGTGGCGGCTGTAATTGCCGTGGTCGGGTTCGTGGCGTCACTGGTGTACGCTCGTCGCGAGTCGCACATGTCGCATTAATGTGTGCACATAGATTCTGCAGCTAGATTGGATGGCGACACCATAAACTAATGGACGTTTTGCCGAGAGGCATGAATGTTTAAAGCGCAAAGAGTGCGCGACGGGCCCCGCGAATGGGGCGATGATGCCCGAGAGGGCCAAGAAGGAGTCTCATGTCCGAGAACGAAGAGATCATGAACGAGACCGAGAACGAGACCGTGGCTGCCGAGGTTGAGGCAGTCGAGACCGTGGAGACCGAAGCTGCCGAGGTTGAGGCTGCTGACGAGGTTTCCGCCGAGGAGGAGGCCGAGGTTGTCGAGGCCGCCGTTGATTACGATGACGAAGAGCTGATGGACAAGATGCAGAAGGCCGCCCGCCTGCTGCGTAGCCGTCGCTTTGCTATTTCCAAGGAGGAGGAGGCCAAGGCCGAGCGCATGGCGAACATCGAGCGCGCCATCAAGCTTCTTGACCTCAAGCCCAAGATGGAGCAGAAGGAAATGTCCGACCTGCTGGGCATGCGCCTTCGTGAGCTCGATGGCCTGATGGCCGAGGCCGAGGCTGCCGATCTGGTCGGCCGCATCGACGACGCCGAGGGCGATATGCGCAAGATCGTTGTCTTCGCTGCCGAGGATGCCGCTGAGGGCCTGGTCGAGCTTGCCAACAAGAAGGAGAAGCTCCTGCCCGAGCTTTCTTACGAGGAGGCCACCGAGCTGATGACCGCTCTCGATAAGGTCATCGCTCCGCTCGTCGCCATGGGCCTGGACGAGGACCGCGGTCCTCGCGGCGGTCGTGACGATCGCGGTGGCCGTGGCGGCGACCGTGGCGGTCGCGGCGGCTTTGGCGATCGCGGTGGCCGTGGTGGTGACCGCGGCGGTCGCGGTGGCGATCGCGGTGGCCGTGGCGGCTTTGGTGACCGTGGCGGCGACCGCGGCGGTCGCGGCGGCTTTGGCGGCAACCGTGGTGGCTATGGCGATCGCGGTGGCAACCGTGGCGGCTTCGGCGGCAACCGCGGTAACGACCGCGGCGGTCGCGGTGGCGATCGCGGCGGCCGCAACGGCGGCGGCTTCCGCGGCAACCGTTTTTAGGGGTTACGCGGTTTTACGAACCGCGTAACTAGTTGACGCTGCGCGCCTCCCAGAGCGACAATTTGTCATTCAAAAGGCAGGGCATGACCAGAAGGTCTATGCCCTGCCTTTTTCATGCCAACTTGTTCGCTCTGGGAGGCGCTCGCTCATATGACCCAATCCGCTGTCAAGAGCCACAATGGCCCCGCCGACCGCTTGCAATCGGTCGGCGGGGCCTGCCGTTAACCCGTCCCGGTCCGC